>DRNA01000018.1 GCA_011322365.1 Aeromonadales bacterium
ATCAGGAGCGTTTCTGTATCAGTGATGAAGACGTACTCACACTGGCTGAATATGCCATTAAAATAGAAAACCATTATACCCGGGAGGCGGGTCAGTCCAGACCGATGGATATGGAATGGGCTCGGGATGGAGTGGACGGCAAGCTTTATCTAGTTCAAGCCAGGCCTGAAACTGTGGCTTCCCAGAAAACTGGCACCAGTCTGGAAGAATACCGGCTTAAGGGTAAAGGGCCGTTGCTGGTTTCCGGACGTTCTGTCGGCAGCAAGATAGCGACTGGTCGGGCACGAATTATTTCTGATGTCCATCACCTTGCTGAATTTCAACCCGGAGAAATTCTTATTGCTGATATGACTACCCCTGACTGGGGACCTGTTCTGAAAATTGCTGCCGCTATTGTCACAAACCGGGGAGGGCGCACCTGTCATGCTGCCATTGTTGCCAGGGAACTGGGTATACCTGCAGTGGTCGGAGCCGATGATGCTACAGAGATTATTAACGATGGTGAAATGATCACAGTTTCCTGTGCTGAAGGTGATGAAGGCCGAGTCTATCAGGGTGAACTGCCCTATGATGTTGAAGTGACTGATCTTAAAAATATTCAGACACCTGCAACTAAAATTATGCTTATTCTGGGCAATCCTGATCTGGCATTTAAAAGCAGTTTTCTGCCCAATGACGGTGTCGGGCTGGCCCGGATGGAATTTATTATTAATGATGAAATCAAAGCCCATCCCATGGCGCTTATTCATCCGGAAAAAGTTCAGGATGATAATGAACGTAAACAGATAGAACAATTAACTAAAGGCTATGATAATCCAGCCGATTTTTTTATTGAACGGCTTTCTGAAGGGGTAGGCACGATTGCCGCGGCATTTTACCCTAAACCGGTTATTGTGCGTATGTCTGATTTTAAAACCAATGAATACGCTTCCTTATTAGGCGGCCGCTGGTTTGAACCTGAAGAAGATAATCCCATGCTCGGGTTTCGAGGTGCTTCCCGCTATTATCATCCTGATTATGCTGAAGGTTTTGCCCTGGAATGTGCAGCCATGAAACGGGTCAGGGATATCATGGGGCTGGACAATGTCAGGCTGATGATCCCGTTCTGCCGACGAGTTAAGGAAGGTGAACAGGTACTTGAAGTAATGGCTTCTCATGGTTTAAAGCGCGGTGAAAACGGCCTTGAAATCTATGTTATGTGTGAAATACCTAATAATGTTATCCAGATTGATGCCTTTGCTCAGTTATTTGACGGTTTTTCTATTGGCTCTAATGATCTAACCCAGCTAACATTGGGTGTGGATCGGGATTCTGATATTGTTGCTTTTGATTTTGATGAACGTGATAACGGTGTTAAGGAAATGATAAGGCTGGCGGTTGAGGGTGCCAGACGCAATCAGAGACATTCCGGTCTGTGCGGCCAGGCTCCATCCGATTATCCTGAAATGGCAGAGTATCTGGTTGATATTGGAATTGATTCTATCAGCCTTAATCCAGACACGGTCATTAAAACCATACTGCATGTCAGCAATTCTCGCTGAATCCATCAGATTAAGCAAACCAAGACATCTCAGGGCAATAAAAAAGTAGTTTTCGCGCTAATTTTAAAAAAAGTCCAAAAAATTGCCAAATAAATTGAACTTTTTTGAATTTACTCGATCAGATCAAGAAATGACTCCATTTTTGAGAGTTGCTTGTTTTAATTGATAGAGTTAAAGGTCAATTTTGGGTTCCATAACAAAAGCGAAAAAACATTTGAGCTTTTCAGCACTGAGACAAAGTGTCTCCGCCTGTTGTCATTCGTTACCGGATAAGCGTCAGTCGGGCAAATGTACTTATAGTCAGCATGATGTCATCATGAGTGCATTTGCGTGCATGTATTTTCAGGATCCCTCTTTGGCACAATTTCAGGAGCGCATGGAGGAAATACACCATCGAAACAACCTCCGCACCCTGTTTGGTGTCGAGTCCATACCCAAAGCCAGTCAACTGAGAGATATTCTGGATACGATTGCGGGCGACTCATTTGCTCCGATTTTCAAGGATTTGTTTGAACGCCTCAGGCGTCATAAGCACCTGGAAGATTATGCCGTGTTTCCTCATACTTTACTGTGCGCCATTGATGGTACTCAATATCATAGCTCCCAGGACATTCACTGTGAACAGTGCTTACATAAAACTCACCGTAATGGTGATATCACCTACAGTCATGCCGTGTTACAGGGGGCCATCATGCACCCAGATAAAAAGCAGGTGCTGCCAGTCATGCCAGAAGCCATTCAAAATACCGATGGTATCGGGAAACAGGATTGTGAAAGCAAAGCGGCCAAACGCTTTATAGAGCGGCTCAAGCAAGACCACCCACGTCAACGCTTCCTATTGGGTGGTGATGGCCTAATGTCCCATCAACCTTTAATAGAAACGGCACTTGAGCAAGGAATGCATGTGTTATTTGTTGCCAAACCGGGGGATCATAAATATCTGTTTGAATGGTTAAATGACTTTCCTGAGTTGCCAACATTAGAACAGGTGGATGAACGAGGCTATACCCACCAGTACCGCTGGAAAAATACCGTCCCTTTGCATGGACAGGCTAATGCTCTGGAAGTGAATGTACTGGAATATCGTATGATTAATACGCAAGGCAAAGTGACTTATAAAAACAGCTGGGTGACCGATATACCGGTAAACCAACACAATGTGGTCCAGTTAGTTCGGGCTGGCCGTTGTCGGTGGAAAATCGAAAATGAATGCTTTAACACTCTGAAAAATCAGGGCTATTATATTGAGCATAACTACGGTCATGGCAAGCAACACCTGAGCTATAACATGTATTTATTGACCTTGCTAGCATTTTATTTTCACCAGATATTTGAATTGACCGACGGGGCTTATCAAGCTTGTCGGGCAAAAGCCAACTCTAAACGATATCTCTGGGAAGTTTTTCGGGGGACAGTCCGAATGCTGGTGGTTGATTCCTGGGAGCAACTTATGGATATGTATTTACATCCAGATGATTATGAGGTGAAGGCAACGAAAAAATCATAAAACCAGAATTTGGGAAAAATGCACTTAAATGTGTAGCTTGACCCGTGCCTGTCATTCAGAGCAAAAAAAACAGGCAGGGTATCAAAAGAGCCCTATAGTTAAAAAAATCCATTTTATAGGAAATGTTCAATTTTAAATTGATTCAGCGAGAATTGCTGCACCAATAGTGAAACAGTTGCAAGCCTGTCCTAGATATTGGACAATAGGAGTTTATTAGTCATTGCTGTTTTTGACAACAGCGATAACAATAGCAATGATGAGCCTTCCAGACAGGAAATATTGAATAACGTGACAGATTCAACC
>DRNA01000019.1 GCA_011322365.1 Aeromonadales bacterium
AGTTGTTTAGAGACTTTCCGTGCTTTTCGAGAAACGATTAAAAAACGGGTAAAGTTGATAGCCTGATTGGCAATTTTTCTTTGCAGTATTTCAAGCTGATATAATTCTGCAGCATCTTCACCGCCAATGGCGGCACTGGTATTAGAATCATCGGCTAACACCTGTTGTACCGCATCGGCGGTACTTTCCACCAGTTTTAATTCAACCTGTTTCAGTTGATTAAGAAATTGATCGCATTGTCTTAAAGCCTGAGGGTGTGCATAAATAGTTTTCACTTCATTTATCGAGGTTTGTTCTTTGGCTATCAGACAATGCTCTATCTGGTATTTTTCTTCTCCGATAATGGATAAACTGGTATGGAGTAGTAGATCATAAACTTCGGTAATACCGCCAGAGGTAGTATTTTCTATGGGAATAACCGCATGTTCTGCCTGGCCATCTTCTACTGCGTGCAATACCTCAGCAAATGTTGGGCAGCCTATATAAGCATTGTTTTTATCTGAATAGGCATAGTGCTGTTTGGCAGCAAAGTAGCTGTAGGAGCCTTTCCCACCGAGGATCGCCAGTCGCCTGATTGTATTGGTAGAATTATCAGTTTTATTTTGTGCCAACACAAACTGTTGCTGAATACGTACCGAGTCATCGATAATTTTATGAAACAGCCTGGTAACAAAAAATGCATCTAGATTGAGTGACTTCCCCTGTTCAATTAAGCGCTCTAACAGTTCTTCTTCACGCTTGTGGTCCCGGATCTGTAATTGTTCAAGTCCTTTGACTTTTGCCACAGATAGACTTAGACGCCGGCGATTAGCCAGTAGTTGTAACAACTGTTCATCAACTTCGGTGATTTGTTCTCGAAGCTGTATTAGCGCGGCTCTAACGTTTAGCTCGGCCTTATCATTTGAAGTTTTATTGTTCACTGTTTTATGGTTCAAGGGTAATAAAAGGGTATTGTCAATCACAGGGGTTAATCTAAACAAGATAAAATAACACTGTCAATTAACTTTAACCTGAAAATGAATTATTTTATCGAACACCAATAGCCTGCCGTATCCAACATACGGTTGGCAAAACCCCATTCGTTGTCAAACCATAACATCAATTTGAGGTGTCGTCCGGCGGCCAGACGAGTTTGCGTAAGATCGATGACGGCTGAATAGGGATTTTGACTGTAATCCATCGAAACTAGCGGAAGATTGCAGTTATCAATAATGCCGCTATACATCCGTTGAGAGGCATTAACAAAAATTTGATGGATTTCTTCAATGGTGGTGTCTTTGTCTAAAAGCAGATCCACATCTAACATGGAGACATTGAGCGTGGGTACCCGGATGGCAGAGGAGGTGAATTTACCTTTAAGCTCCGGCATGAGTTTTTCTATGCCAATAGATAATTGCGTGGTAATAGGAATAATAGATGACATTGCAGAACGAGTTAATCGAAGTTTTGATGCATAACCATCATTAACGGGTTGATCGGACATAGCCGAATGGATTGTGGTGGAATTTCCACTTTGTATACCGATAGTACTTTGTAATACCTGTAAAATGGGCACCAGACAGTTTGAAGTGCAGGATGCATTAGAGACTATTTTATGTTGCGAGCTCAATTGTTGCTGGTTGAAGCCAAAAATAATGGTGGCATCTATCTGCTCATTTCCTGGTTGAGAAAGTAGGACTTTTTTCGCTCCGGCCTGAAGATGTCTTGCGAGAGTTTCCCGATCATTAAATTGTCCGGTACACTCAAAAACAATATCCACACCCAGTGATTTCCAGGGGAGAGTTCCGGGATCGGTTTGCTGGTAGATGTTAATAGTGTGATCATTGATGAGTAATTGCTCGGTGTCGTCCCCTTGAGTGATCGATACTTTTTCTGTAAATCTTCCATGAACGCTGTCGTATTGTAACAGGTGACTAATTTGCTCTATGGGAGCAAGTTCATTGATCGCCACAACGTCAAACTTTGTGGGATCGGTCGAAGCATAAATGGATCGAAGTACCGAGCGGCCAATTCTACCAAAGCCGTTAATGGCTATTTTTATCGACATAATTAAAAGGAGATGATGAATAATGTTGTGATGATATAAAACTCTGCGCGGATAGTCTTCAATTATTATGATTATTTTAAAAATAGTGAAATAGTTCAATAAATGCTTTGTTTAACGCTGTTAATTCATTTTTACATCAGTAATAATAGGCATATTCGAATTAAATTCGGTAATGAAGTCATATGATGAAGAAGATTGATCAAACTGATCTAGCTATGCTGAAAGTGCTTTATCGAGATTCCCGTTTATCCAACAAAGATCTGGCTGAAAAAATGAATATTGCACCTTCCACTTCATTGGAAAGGGTAAAGCGTATGCATCAGGAGAGTATCCTCAAGGGTTTTGGTGCTGAAGTTGATTTTAAATCGCTAGGTATTAATCTACAGGCAATGGCTGCTATTAGTCTGGACACTCATACCCCTGAAATTATTAATACCTTTCGTGATGAAACGCTACAACTTCGTGAGGTGATTTCCCTATTTCATATGGGCGGGGAGAATGATTTCCTTGTTCATCTGGCGGTTTCGGATGCAGAACACCTTAGAGATTTAATTTATAAAGCGTTTGCTTCCAGAGAAGAAGTCAGACACGTCGAAACGGCACTGGTTTATGAACATCTCAGAAGTGAGACTTTACCCTATTTTGAGGAAAGCTGAATCATGTTAGAGGGTATGCCGGTTGATTTTCCCCGCATTGAAAGATTGCCACCTTATGTGTTTAATATTATTGGTGAACTTAAGGCATCCGCTCGAGCCCGAGGTGAAGATATTATTGATTTTGGTATGGGTAATCCAGATCAGGCCACTCCCCAACATATTGTCGACAAACTGAAACAGGCAGCTGATAAAGGTAGTGCGCACAGGTATTCATTATCAAAGGGCATTCCAAGGTTGCGAAAGGCCATAACTCACTGGTATCAGCAACATTATCAGGTTGAGCTGGATTTTGAAAAGGAGACCATTGTCACTATTGGTTCAAAGGAAGGGCTAGCGCATTTATCATTGGCAACCATGGGACCAGGGGATTCTGTTTTAGTACCCAATCCTGCCTATCCGATTCATCCCTATGGCTTTGTTATTTGTGGTGCAGATATTCGACATGTACCGCTGGTGAACAATCAACAGATGGTCGATGAGGACCGGTTTTTAATTGAACTGGTTAAAGCGATTAAAAATAGTTGGCCCAAACCTAAAATGCTGGTACTTAATTTTCCTGGAAATCCTACCGGGCATTGTGTTGAAATCGAGTTTTTTGAAAAAATTATTGCTATCGCACGTAAATATAAAATATGGGTTGTGCATGATCTGGCTTATGCGGATATTGTTTTCGATGGTTACAAAGCCCCTTCTATTTTACAGGTTTCGGGTGCAAAGGATGTGGCAGTAGAATTCTATTCTTTATCCAAGAGCTATAATATGCCCGGTTGGCGAGTTGGATTTTGTTGCGGTAATCCAATACTGATTAATGCATTGGCTCGCATGAAATCCTACCTCGACTATGGCATGTTTACGCCCATTCAGGTGGCTGCCATTGAAGCTCTCGAAGGTCCGCAGGATTGTGTTAGAGAAATTCGTGATATGTATCGAGAACGTCGTGATGCATTGTGTCGTGGGCTGGCAACCGTCGGTTGGGCGGTGGATAAACCGAAAGCCACCATGTTTGTCTGGGCAAAAATACCAGCTGCCTTTTCTGCACTGGGTTCCATTGAATTCAGCAAGAGATTATTAACTGAAGCTAAGGTAGCGGTATCACCGGGTATTGGTTTTGGTGAGTATGGTGAAGGTTATGTCAGATTTTCATTAATTGAGAATCCCCACCGCATCAAACAGGCCATCAGAGGTATTCGAAAGATGTTTGCGGATAATGTTAAGCAGGAGTGACAAATAATGATAAACTATCTAGCAGTATTCAACTGCAACTATACCGAGTCAGTTAAAGGTTTTCTCAAATGTACAAAATGAAACCATTACTTTCTATCCTTTTATTTTTGATTGTTTTCGGACATTCGAATTGGTTAAGTGCTTCTGATGAAAAAGTACATTATCAGATTGATATTAAAGAACCGGCCCAGCATCTGGCTCAGGTGACCATCTTATTCCCAAAAATACAGAGCGATCACGTTGACGTGATTATGCCTGCCTGGCGTCCCGGCCGCTATCAGATTCTGCCTCTGGCCAATGGTGTGCAAAAATTTACTGCAAAGAGCACAAAAGGGGATAATCTGGAATATAAAAAAATTGACCGTAACACCTGGCGAATTCAGCTGGATAATCCTGCTAAAATAGCTGTTTCCTATGAATTATATGCCAATGAACTGGCTAACAGGACAAGGCATATTGACAGTACGCATGCTTATCTTGATGCGGTATCCAGTTTGATGTATTCACCAGAATTCAGGCAGTTACCGGTCACGCTTGATATCAATGCACCCCGGGGTTGGGATACGGTAACGGGTTTGAAAGCTGCTTCTGGTCGAGATAGTTTTGTCGCAAAAAATTATGATACTCTGGCAGATTCGCCAGTTGAAACCGGTTTCCATGAAAAGTATCTTTTCAGGACAGGCAATGCTGATTTTGAAGTGGTTATCTGGGGAAAGGGTAACTATAAAGGAAAAAAAATTGCTCGGGATTTGGCAAGGTTGGTAAAAGTACAGAAAAACTATTGGGGTGATTATCCTTTCAAACGGTATGTTTTTATTATTCATGCGACTAGTGGCGCAAGGGGAGCCACGGAACATCTTAATTCTACAGTGATTCAAAAACCACGTTGGAAATTTCAAAAAAAATCGGATTATCTTGATTTTTTATCCACAGCATCTCATGAATTCGCTCATAGCTGGAATGTAAAAAGTTATCGTCCTGAAGGTATCGACCCTTATGATTTTACCAGAGAAAATTATTCTTCATTATTGTGGTTTGCAGAAGGTGGTACCAGTTATTTACAGGACCAGTTTTTAGTTCAGGCTAATCTCATGACTCAGAAAGAATTTTTAAAGCGACTGGCTGACGACCTGGACAGGTATTTACATAAACCCGGACGTTTCGAGATGTCTGCTGCGGATGCCAGTTTTAATCAATGGATAGCTTTATCAGGTGACCGTGCGGTAAATGATGGCGTGGATATTTATTTAAAAGGTAATATGCTTTCGCTATGGATGGATTTAATGCTGATCACCCATTCGTCCGGTGAGGTGTCTATTCGGGATATTCATAGAAAATTGTTTGCAAGATTTCCTGCTTCAATTCGGGGTTACTCGCAAAGGGATATGATTCAATTACTCTCAGATACGGGTATGAAGGATGCCGAAAAACAGTGGAAGTCTTTTGTTCGGGGTACAACAGAATTGCCTCTGATCAATGAGTTAAAAAAACTGGGTTTATCGTTTCATTATGTTGATAGTGACAAGTCTGATAATGAGAGTACAGAAAAGAAGGAAAAACCCTTTTCAGGTATAACTCTGAAAGATAAAACGACTCTCATTAAACAGGTACTGAAACATTCTCCAGCGTGGGAAGCTAAATTAACGCGTAATGACCGCCTGGTCGCTATCAACGGATTGAGAGTAACCAATAAAAATTTTGAAACCATAATTCGCTCAATGGAAATAGATAAAAAAATATCTATCAGCTATTTTCGTAATGATGAATTAAAACAAACCTCAATAAAATTATCCAGCATGCCTGATGGCAAGGCTACATTATCAGTCAATAAAAATATCAATGAAGAACAGCAGAAGTTTTTCCAGAAATGGTTAGGTAAAGCTGTAGAAATTGATACGCCTGAAAAAAATTGAAGACTGAACCATAACGTTAACCCTATGAATGTATATCTTGATTATCTTGGATGCAGGCTGAATGAGGCTGAACTACAGCAATGGTCGGCAGATTTTTCCCGGCATGGTATTGATGTGACCCATGAGGTTTCTCAGGCAGATTTAATTGTTCTCAATACCTGCGCGGTTACAGGCGAAGCTGCACGCAAATCACGCCAGACTATCCGAAAACTTCACAAAAAATCACCTGCTGCTAAATTAGTGGTAACCGGTTGCTATGCTTCTCTTGAAGCTGAGAAAGTTGCTGATATTTTTGGTGTTGATGGGGTTATTAATAATGGAGATAAAGATAATCTGGTCAATCTTATTGTTGATGAGTTGTCACTTCCTACGACTACTGTGCAGGCAACTGAGCCGGGTGAGACCGCATTTATTTTACAGAATCGAGACCGGGCTTTTATTAAAGTTCAGGATGGATGTCGGTATCGTTGTAGCTATTGTATTGTCACTATTGCCAGAGGTAATGAGAAAAGTCGACCGATAAAAGAGTTGGTTGCAGAAATTAACCAGCTCTATAAAAATGGCGTCTACGAAATTGTGCTCACGGGTGTGCATGTTGGTGGTTATGGTTCAGATATAGATAGCAATCTTTATCAGTTGGTAGCAACCATTTTGCATGAAACCGAGATACCGAGGATACGTTTTGCTTCAGTTGAACCCTGGGATTTACCTGAAAATTTTTTCGATCTGTTTGAAAATTCCCGCCTGATGCCACATATGCATCTACCTTTACAAAGTGGTTCAGATAGTATTTTAAAAAAAATGTCTCGAAGGTGCCGAACCGAAGAATTTGCCAGGCTGGTGAAAAAAGCAAAATCTAAAGTTGCAGGTTTTAATGTTACTACCGATGTCATAGTTGGATTTCCAGGTGAAAGCGAGCAGGAATGGCAAAAATCTATAGACTTTATTAAAAGTATCCCTTTTGGCCATATTCATATTTTCAGTTTTTCACCGCGGCAGGGTACCAGAGCGGCCAATTTTGCAGAAATAGTGGATAATGTCACTAAAAAGAACCGATCTAAAGAGCTACATGAGCTTTCTTCTCAATTAAAACAACAGCAACTTCAGGTTATGGTAAATCAAAACTGTCAGGTGCTGATTGAATCAGATTATGAGCTACTGGCCGACGGGCATTTTTCCTATTGGGGTCATACAGAAAACTATCATAAAATCAATTTGATATCTGATGATATTACTTTAGGTGGAAGTATTGTTGAAGTGCTGGTTACAGGAGTTCATCAATCGAATCATTGTCTTGAAACTTCGATGGTAAGAATGCTTAAACCATCTTTAAAATCAGCGTCCCTGCCTGTCCTGCAGATCTGTTCTTAGTGTGAAGTTAAGCATCGCTCTATTAATCTTTTATACCAAATTTTCTTAATATTTTTTCCATGAGACACCATCGAGTGATACCTGACTGGAAAAGGTTCAAGCCGACAAAGGCTGTGAAAAGATAGTAGTACTCATTCACCCAATGGCCTAAAGCCAGACTTAACATGATGAATAATCCTGCAATAATTCTGATGGCGCGATTTACATTCATAAATAATCCTCCACAAATAGATAAAAATGAACTATAGTATATTACTTATATTATATATTAGCATAAACTAATATAAATTTACAACCGTTTTTTGGAGTCATCAAGCATCATGAGCGATGAAAAAACCATAGTATTGGAAGAACATGATATTGAAATGATAAAAGAAAATGCTGAGAAAGCGGCTTCTTTACTAAAAGCATTAGCAAATAAACAGAGATTAATGATTTTATGTAATCTGGCTCGAGGCGAAATGTCCGTCAGCATGTTAAATGATCAGCTGGATTTGAGCCAGTCGGCCCTGTCTCAACATCTGGCGAGATTACGCCAGGATGAACTGGTAGAAACCCGACGCGACGCACAAACCATCTATTATTCACTAAAAGCAGGTCTGGCTTCGCAGATCATTGAACTTTTTTATCATCACTACTGTGAAGTTGAATAGTGTGAAGTTGAATAGCGTGAAGTCGATAAATAGTGTGAATTCAACACAAATGGAATAAATTATGGCAATGACTTTTGTACAAATGGTGGCTGAAGCCCGGGCTGCTGTAACAGAGATTTCTGCTGATGAATTTCATAAACAGTCTGATGCTGGCTGTGTTTTGATAGATGTCAGGGAAGCGGAAGAATATGAAGCTGGTCACGTAACCGGTGCTATCCATATTCCGCGAGGAGTGATCGAAATGGAGATGGACAATAACCCTGAGTTTATCGATCGTCAAAGATCAATCGTACTGATATGTCGTAGCGGTGGCAGGTCAGCACTGGCCGCACTTTCAATCGAAAAACTGGGTTTTAGCAACGTCAAGTCCTTGATGGGTGGTTTTCAGTCATGGGAAGCTCTTGGCCTACCTACAACTCGTTAATCAATCTTTATACCCATAATTCTGCATCTTGAATGATTATGGGTATATTTACCCAGTTGTACTAATCCTGTCGAGGCGCATCCGGATCATTCGGATCCGGAAAGAGTTCAGCCGATTTGTTAAAATCTTTAGAGCAGAAATTTTTCACCTGTTCCTGACTCAATTTTATCTTCTCTGCTTTTTCTTTATCCGTTAATAATCTTTCTTCACCGTCGTCACCAGTTATACGTATTCTGGCAACATTTTTTAACGTGTTCAGATTACGTTTGGCAACTTCACAGTTTTTATTTCGTGCTGCCTTATACCGATCAACTTCTGTTTTGGGAGCTGTTTTCTGGCTGGATACTGTCGGCTTCCGCTGTGTTTGAGAAGTGCTTCTATAGGATGAGCGGGAAGTCTCTTTTCCTTTAATCACCTTGTAGGGCCTGTTTAAAGGCGGTGTCTGAGTATAGTGAGTAATTCCTTTCTCATCTACCCATTGATACATATCATTTATGGCCTTAGCTACAAATGGTGTTAGTAATGCTATGATGATGAATAATTTATTAAGATTTTGACGCATATTTCTCTCATCCTTTCTATTTCTGTATAAATATAGCAGAAAAAGTATTATAAATTGTTTATTTTTTAGCAGCTTGAGACCAAATCTACAAAATTAGCCAGTGTTTTTCACTGGAATATCTCTTCTAATCCATTGGTTTTTGCAAAACTGATGACTGTTTGATGAATTTTAGGATCTGACTCCCTGATTGAAAGGTCAACAATGACGCATTTAATGCCATCGATAACAGCAGGTCGCAATTTCGGAGAAAAATAGATGCGGCGGTGTTTAAATGTCGCCATATGTCCACATAACCTCTCAGCCCAATCACTGGGTCGAAACTTCCTGCCATCTGATGTAATCCCTCTTATAATCAACTGGTTAGAGGTTTTTGCCTGTTGTTCCAATGAAGACGACTCCAAGTATAATCATGATATTTTCTATTTGTTAGAACTATAGCACAAGCACAGCACTGTGCAGGTAAATGCGTTTTTATTTTAGTAAATAATTTAGTGGTTAAGGTTGGCTTTCAGGGGAATAAAGACAATAATAGCCAAAGTAAAATAAGTGGAACTTATTAATACCGAGGAATGCATGAAAAATAACTACCTGAAAAAAGCTAAATTTAAGCGTGGCATCTACTTACTACCCAATCTTTTTACTACCGCAGGTTTGTTTGCAGGCTTCTATGCCATTATACATTCTATGATGGGAAATTTCGAAAATGCAGCTATTGCCGTATTTATTGCCATGATCATGGATGGATTTGACGGTAGAATTGCTCGAATGACCAATACTGAAAGTGCTTTTGGGGCTGAATATGATAGTTTGGCTGATATGGTATCTTTCGCCGTAGCACCTTCTATCGTTGTATACAATTGGGCCTTGGTCGATATGGGAAAATTTGGCTGGTTGGCTTCATTTGTCTTTGTGGCCTGTGGAGCACTGAGACTGGCTAGATTCAATACCCAGATTGGTACGGCAGATAAACGTTATTTCCAGGGTTTGCCAAGTCCTGCTGCGGCAGCAATTCTCTGTGGTATGGTCTGGTGCGGCATTGAATACAAC
>DRNA01000020.1 GCA_011322365.1 Aeromonadales bacterium
AATGGACAGATTACCGGAGATCATATTGATAATGGAGCCGGGCACCATAAAAGGTGACACCTTGCGGGCGCCGCCCTTATCCAGGGCATCCTTGTTTTTTTCGATCATCGGCAGACCGCCAATGCCGGAGCCGATGGATACACCGATACGCTCGGCATTTTCTTCGGTAATTTCCAGACCGGAATCTTCAATCGCCTGAGCACCGGCGGCTATGCCGTAATGGATAAAGGTATCCATTTTTTTCAGGTCTTTTTTGGGAATATACAAACTGGCGTCAAAATCTTTTACCTGACAGGCAAAAGTACAGGGGTAGCCTTCCGTATCAAACTCGGTAATGGTGGCGGCACCACTTTTACCGGCCAGGATACTCTCCCAGGATTCTTTAATATTAAGGCCTACAGGTGAGACTATACCCAGGCCGGTCACGACCACTCGACGCTTAGACAAGAATATTCTCCAATATCTAGATTGTCCCGCAGAACATAACTGGTTTTAAAGCAGTAATGTTTTCAGAATGAAAACCTGCCGGACACAAAATGAACGTATAAAACAAAAAAGGACAGGCTAATGCCTGCCCTTTTGCCATCAAGCTAGCTTAGCTATTTGCGTTGATGTAATCCAGAGCTAACTGAACAGTAGTGATTTTCTCAGCTTCTTCGTCTGGAATTTCACACTCGAATTCTTCTTCCAGCGCCATAACCAGTTCAACTGTATCCAGAGAGTCGGCACCCAGGTCATCAACAAATGATGCGCTGTTAGTCACTTCGTCTTCTTTAACACCTAATTGTTCTACAACGATTTTGCGAACGCGTTCTTCAACACTGCTCATGTAATTTTCCTCATGGTTCATATAAGTTGAGCTGGGCGTATTTTAGAGAATAACGCCACAGACTACCAGTTTTTTTTCATATTATTGAAATAAACTTAAATCATTATATTTCAATAGTTTATATTATTTAGTTAAAGCGAGTTATCACTATAAATCAAAAGCATTTGACGCGAAGACACAAAGACGCGAAGTTTTTTGAGGGTGGCTTCTGCTAAAAAAGACGGTGAATCAGATTCTACTTTTTAACCCCACCCTCAAGCTTTATGGCATATACATGCCCCCGTTGACATTAATGGTTTCGCCGGTGATATAGGCTGCCTGGGGTGAAGCTAAAAAAGCCACCGCATGGGCAATATCAGCAGGATCCCCTAAACGGCTTAAAGGAATCTGGGAAATCAGCGCTTCACGCTGTTCTTCCGGTAGCTCGCGGGTCATGTCGGTATCAATAAAACCGGGGGCGACCGTATTCACCGTAATATTGCGGGAACCGATTTCCCGCGCCAGTGATTTGCTAAAGCCCAGCAATCCGGCTTTGGCCGCCGAGTAATTGGTTTGCCCGGGGTTACCGGTTAAACCGACCACTGAACCGATATTGATAATGCGCCCTTTACGGGCTTTCATCATGGGGCGAATCACCGCCTTGGACAAACGGAAAATGGAGGTGAGATTGGTATTAATAATGTCATCCCACTGATCGTCTTTCATCATCATCAACAGGTTGTCACGGGTAATACCCGCGTTATTCACCAGTATGCTGATGGCGCCAAATTCATCTGTAATGGCTTTAATCACCCCTTTAATAGAATCCGCATCGGTGACATTCAGATTCATCCCCTTGCCACCAGTATCTTTTAAATAGGCGGAAATATTATC
>DRNA01000021.1 GCA_011322365.1 Aeromonadales bacterium
ATTAAGTTGACCACACAACAGGCCTACCAGGCAACAATGAAAGAAAAAATGGCGGTATCCTTGCTAAAGGGATTAAGCCATCTTCCCCTGTCAGTCAACCGCTTTACAGGACGATTGATCGGCAGGCTGGCATGGTTGTTTGCAATAAAACAACGTCATTTTGCGCTGACAAATCTTCACCATTGTTTTCCCGAAAAAAAGAATGAGCAAATCCGGAAACTGGCAAAAGCATCCATTATTTCATCCGGGGAATTGCTAACGGAGCTGGCCATTATCTGGCTATCGCCTTTATCAAAGAGAGAAAAAATAGCAATGGAAGTCGAGGGGTTTGAGTATTTACAACAGGCTTACGATAAGAGGAAAGGTGTTATTTTATTGTTGCCCCACCTGGGGAATTGGGAAGTATTAACACAGTACCTGTTGGGGAAATATCCGTTTTCCGCAATGTATAAGCCTGCCAGAATGAAGACATTAGATCGATTGATTAAAACTAATCGAGAAAAAGATGGCGCACTATTATTTCCGGCATCATCCAAAGGCATAAAACAGATCCTCAAAGCCATAAAAACTGGAGGTGTCAGCGCAATTTTGCCCGATCAGGAACCGGCGAAAAATGCAGGCGTGTTTGCGCCTTTTTTTAATCAGCCAGCATGGACCATGACTTTAGCCGCCAGAATTTATCAGAAAACTGCGGCAGAAATGTTGGCAAGCTGTATTTTGAGAACCTCATCAGGTTTTAAACTTGTTATTAAACCCATGGAGGATATTGACCCGGGAGACTCCATAGATAAGTTGGCAATTAAAATCAACTCCGCTATGGAGAAACTAATTTGTCTGGCACCCGAACAATATCAATGGAGCTATAAACGATTTTATACGCAACCGGATGATCAGCCTCAAATATATCTTCGTCAGAATAAATAGAAACCCGCTTAAAACTGGCTGAAGTCAGTGGCTAAAATTAAGAAGGGTGTACACTTCCTTTCATGATCTGGATCAGCGATTTTAAGTTGGCTTTTGCTATTATGAAAGCAGGTAGAAAAATAAATGAAATGGAGAGAATCTATGCTAGAAAAACATGACCTGCACCATGAGTTCCCTGAACACTTTGATCGTATTCATCAATTAAAAATGGAGAACCACCATTTTTTGAAATTATTCGAAGAATATGATGAACTGGTGCATGAAATAAACCGTATCGAGGAAGAAATTGAAGTCACTACAGATGAATACCTTGAGGATTTAAAGAAAAAACGTTTACTACTGAAGGACAAACTTTATGCAATGATAATTGCTAAAGACTGAAATCCTGTAAACTGAAACATTGTAGAGTGTTATTTTCTCCAGAAGGCGGGAGAAAATAACACCAGCAATGAAAATATTTCGAGTCGCCCCATAAGCATGGCCAGGCTTAAAACCCACTTGCCAAAATCACTGACATCTTTATAATGCGCAGCCACTTTATTTAAACCCGGTCCCATATTATTGATGCAGGCGGTCACTGCGGTAAAGGCTGAAACTACATCAAGGCCATCGGCTAACAGTAACAACATCATTAATAAAAATAATGCGATAAAGGTAGCAAAAAATCCCCACACCGATTCGACTACTTTTTCAGGTACTGCTCGAGTCCCCAGTTTAATTAAAAATACCCCATTGGGATGGATTAATCGCTGGACTTCACGCCAGCCCTGTTTGACCAATAACAAAATACGCATGACTTTCATGCCACCACCGGTAGAACCACCACAACCACCTACAAAACTGGTTAACATTAAAAACATGGGTAGCATACCTGGCCAGGCCTGAAAGGTATCAATACTAAAACCGGTAGAAGTACCAATTGAAATCACATGAAACAGGGACTGCTCAAAATCTCTGAGCACATTTTCATATTGATTGTGCATAAACAAAATAATGCCAACTAAAATTGTGACAAAAAGATAAAAGTAAAAATAGGTGCGAAATTCCGGGTCTTTCATGTAAGGAATATTTTTAGGAAATTCACCTCTTGAAAAAGATTGAACAGCTAAAAAATGTAGTGAAAAATTAGCTGCTCCCAGAAACATAAAAATGACTGCTATCAGATTGATGGTTGAGCTATTAAAATAACCAATACTGGCATCATGGGTGGAAAGTCCGCCAGTTGATACCGTTGAAAAAGAATGCCCGATAGCATCAAACAAGCTCATACCGGCTGCCCAGTAGAGCAGCGCACACATAATGGTGATGCCGAGATAAATTTTCCAGAGTGCTTTCGCTGTTCCAGCAATTCTTGGTGTTAGTTTACTGTCTTTAACCGGTCCCGGCGTTTCAGCTTTATAGAGCTGCATACCACCAACTCCTAACATGGGCATAATTGCAACGGCTAATACAATAATACCCATGCCGCCAAACCATTGCAGTTGTTGTCGATAGTAAAGTAAGGCATGGGGAAGCGTATCTAAACCGGTGATAACTGTGCCACCTGTGGTAGTCAGACCGGAAAATGATTCAAAAGCCGCCGAAGCAAAACTGAGCTCTACACTGGAAGCCCAGTAAAAAGGCAAAGCCCCAAACAGACCCAGTACGGTCCAGAAAAGTACTACTACCAGAAAACCATCTCGCACCCGTAATTCTTTTCTTTCTCGTCTAAATGGCCACCAGAGAAATACACCGGAAAAAAGTGTAGCCATAAAAGCCGCGGCAAAGGTAACGGTTTCACCATCACCGTAAATGACTGCGAGAGCCAGAGGTGGGATCAGAGAGAGGCTGAAAATAGCCAGTAATAAACCTAAAATACGAGCGATTGTTCTTAACTGCATTTAGCGGAAGCTCCTCTCGTATTTCTTATCCTGGCTCGCATGCTGGTTTCTCATATTGGATATGTGGTCATGGAAAGAGATATTCATTTTAAAAGAAGTTGGCCTCAACCTGGAAAAGATCTTCAACCTGGCTGATGACACTTTTATCCACCATAAATAAAATCACATGGTCGTCCGATTTAATCACAATATTATCATGGGCAATAATAACTTTTTCACCACGTACTATTGCTCCTATTGACGTGCCCGGTGGTAATTTAACATCGCCAATGGCACGACCAACCACCTGAGAAGATTGCTCATCACCATGAGCAATGGTTTCAATAGCCTCAGCCGCACCCTTACGCAAAGAATAAACTGCGGTAACATCGCCGCGGCGAATATGTGTTAGTAATGAACCGGTGGTTGCCTGTTGTGGCGAAATAGCGACATCTATTTCATGCCCCTGGATCAGATCGGCATATTCGGTACGATTAATAAGAACCATGGTTTTCCGCACCCCCATGTGTTTAGCCAACATGGCTGACATGATATTGGCGGCATCGTTGTTAGTAACGGCAATAAATACATCCATCTGATCAATATTTTCATCGCGAAGCATATCGCGGTCGGAGGCATCGCCGTTTAATACTACCGAATGATGCAGTTTTTCCGCAAGCTGCGCAGCCCTGACTTTGTCGCGTTCAATAATTTTGACCTGATAATTTTTTTCCAGTGCTTTTGCCAGACCTTCTCCTACATGGCCACCGCCAGCTATCATAATATGTTGATAGGGATTTTCCAGACGCTGTAACTCCCCCATGACTTTTCGAATATGGGGTCTGGCAGCGATAAAAAAGACTTCATCGTCTGCTTCAATAACTGTCTGGCCGGTAGGTTTAATAGGACGTCC
>DRNA01000022.1 GCA_011322365.1 Aeromonadales bacterium
GCCATCAGAGATGCCCTGGTCACAGCCAGAGGGTGGCGGTAAAGTTTAACGGTAATATCCCCAAGTACATTATTTTGGGAGATTGAAAAATAGCCCAGACAGATTATAAGCAATATTAGTAACGTTAACGCTGTAATTAGCGTATTCTTTATCGTTGAAAACACAGAGCCCCCATCAATATACAACTGTTCCATGTAATTATTGGTTTATAGAAAAGTTATAAACTTCAAGTGCCTACAGCAGGTATGCCACTAAATTATGGGTTATAAAAAGGAAAATTTCCACTATTAAAGTACTTTTTATGAAGATTTCTGATTTATCTGATGACTAGTCTGAATTCATAACTTAAGGGAGAGCATTTTTTTCTAGCACATTTTGGTACAGCGGAATATAATGCAGACATTATTATGGTCGATTATACCCATTGGCTAATGTTTTAATTATGCTCAACCTCAAAATTCCAAAATTCAACCTGATCAGGTACATTCATGTCCAGTTTAAAACTTTTTAGTGGTAATGCTAACCGTCCCCTTGCTGAAAGTATTGCCAGTAAGTTAGGCGTTCAACTCAGTGCTGCCAAGGTTGGTCGTTTCAGTGATGGCGAAATTAATGTGGAAATTAATGAAAATGTGCGTGGTCATGATGTTTTCATTATCCAGTCCACCTGCCAGCCAACCAACGATAACCTGATGGAATTGATGGTAATGGCCGATGCCTTACGTCGTGCAAGTGCAGGCCGTCTGACGGCAGTTACTCCCTATTTTGGTTATGCGCGCCAGGATAGACGTGTACGCTCCAAACGGGTACCTATCAGTGCCAAGGTAGTCGCTGATATGATGTCTATTGTGGGCATTGATCGAGTATTAACTGTCGATTTACACGCCGATCAAATCCAGGGTTTTTTCGATTTTCCAGTGGATAATGTTTATGCCACACCGGTACTGCTGGAAGATATTGAAGCACAACAACTGGACAATATGATGATGGTTTCACCGGATGTGGGCGGAGTGGTTCGAGCCAGAGCCGTTGCAAAACGATTGAACGATACACCTCTCGCCATTATTGATAAAAGACGTCCCGAAGCAAATAAAGCCCAGATAATGAATATTATTGGCGATGTGGCTGGAAAACATTGCATTATTGTTGATGATATGGTCGATACGGCCGGCACCATGTGTCTTGCTGCTGCTGCATTAAAAGAACACGGTGCTCTTAGTGTCAGAGCTTATTGTACCCATCCGGTGTTATCTGGACCTGCCATGGACAATATTAATGCCTCATTACTTGATGAAATAGTTGTCACAAATACCATTCCCCTCTCGGCAGAAGCCGAACAATGTGATAGAATCCGCCAGCTTTCGCTCGCCGAGACCCTTTCTGAGGCCGTCAGACGTGTGAATGAAGAAGAATCTATCAGCTCGATGTTCCTATATTAGGGACTAATCGAACCGGTAGAATGCGTTATCTCTGGTCGCAAGAGGTAACATTTTAATTAAAGCTGCTTTTATTAAACATTTGTCAACCAGCTGTTATGAAAGCAATTTTTGGAGTTTTATTATGTCTGAAGCAAATACTTTAAACGCTGAAGTCCGAAAAGATATGGGGAAAGGTGCGAGCCGCCGCCTACGTCACAGCGGATTAATTCCAGCGGTTATCTACGGTGGTGGAAAAGATTCCGTCGCCTTAACACTAAATCACGATGAATTTTTTCACGCCCTTGAAAATGAATCTTTTTACTCCTCTATCATTACTTTGAAAGTAGGAAAGAAAAAAGAAAAGGCTATTTTGAAAGATTTACAACGCCATCCCTGGAAAAACCTGCTATCACATGCGGATTTCCTCAGAGTGAAAATGGATGAAGAAATTACCACTAACGTACCACTACACTTTATCAATGAAGATAATTGTCATGGCGTTAAGATGGAGGGCGGACAGCTAACTCACCTCTTTAATGATGTGGAAATCACCTGTTTACCGAATGATCTCCCCGAGTACATTGATGTAGATGTAGCGGCATTAGAATTAGGTTCAACCATCCATTTAACTGAACTGGTTTTACCTGAGGGAGTTGAAATTACTGCACTGACTGGTCCTGATGCCGAAGAGCACGATCAGGGTGTTGTAAGTGTTATTAAGAAGAAAGCTGAAACTGAAGAAGTTGCTGAAGCTGGAGAAGCGGCTGAAGGTGAAGAAGCTAGCGATTCTTCTGAAGAAGAAAAGAGCGAAGATTAATTTCTGTTCGTTTAAAACCGATAGCACTGTTAGTTCAGTCTATCGGTTTTTGTCTTTCAGAAAGCTGTATTTTGTTTTTTGCCGTTAGCTGCCTTAAAATAGGAAGCCTATAGCAAACAACTTTTTATTGAGCCAGAAAATGAGCATCAAACTTATCGTTGGGCTGGGAAATCCAGGCAGTCAGTATGAACAGACGCGACATAACGTCGGTCAGTGGTATGTTGAATCATTAGCTCGAAATTACTCGACCCCAATGAAACCAGAAAAATCTTATTTTGGTTTATCAGCTCGAGGTCTCATAGCAAATCAGCATATTCGTTTATTAATACCCACTACCTTTATGAATTTAAGTGGAAAAGCCGTTCAGGCTATCGCCAGTTTTTATAAAATTACTGCCGATGAAATTCTGGTTGCACATGATGAACTTGATCTGGATGTGGGAACAGCTCGCCTGAAAAAAGGTGGCGGCCATGGTGGTCATAATGGACTCAAAAGCATCATACAATCACTGGGCAATAATAAAGATTTTTATCGACTGCGTATTGGTATCGGACATCCAGGGCATAAAGATCTGGTAACGAATTATGTGTTGGGAAAACCGTCCGCTGCTGATAAGCAGAAAATTGAAGCATCTATTGATGAGAGTATCCGCGTAACGGATAAAATCCTCAATGACAATATTGAAACGGCGATGAATGAACTGCACCGCCGAAGTTAAAAAACTGAATAAATTTACAGGATATCAACATGGGTTTTAATTGTGGCATCGTCGGTTTACCGAATGTAGGGAAATCAACTTTATTTAATGCATTGACCAGGGCAGGCATTGAGAGTGCCAACTATCCATTTTGTACTATTGAACCGAATACGGGGGTAGTACCCGTGCCTGATCCCCGTATGAGTGAATTGGCTAAAATCGTCAATCCACAACGAATTTTGCCCACCACAATGGAATTTGTCGATATTGCCGGGTTGGTGGCTGGAGCCTCAAAAGGTGAAGGCTTAGGCAATAAATTTCTGGCTAATATCAGAGAAACTGATGCCATAGCTCATGTGGTCAGATGCTTTGAAAATGAAGATATCGTGCATGTTGCCGGAAAAATCGATCCGCTGGATGACATTGAAATTATTGATACCGAGTTAGCCCTTGCTGATCTGGAAACCCTGGAACGTGCCTTAACAAGAGCTCAGAAAATTGCTCGTACAGGTGACAAAGAAGCAAAAGCCAAAGTGGCCACCTATGAGAAAGCACGAACGATTTTAGATGAAGGAAAAGCCCTTCGCTCAATGGACTGGGATGAAAATGAATTAGCCTTTTTAATGGTATTTACCCCAATCACCCTGAAGCCGGTCATGTACATTGCTAACGTCGCGGAAGATGGTTTTGAAAATAACCCTTACCTCGACCAGGTAAAAGAACATGCCGCCACTGAAAATGCCATTGTGGTACCCATATGTGCCGCCATTGAAGCAGAAATTGCCGAACTGGATGATGAAGCCGATAAAGCTGAATTCCTCGAAGAACTGGGGCTGACAGAACCCGGGCTTGACCGCGTCATTCGGGCTGGTTATGACCTGCTTCAACTACAAACCTATTTTACCGCGGGTGTAAAAGAAGTCCGAGCCTGGACTATCGCCATTGGTGATACTGCACCTCAGGCGGCAGGAAAAATCCATACAGATTTTGAAAAAGGCTTTATCCGTGCGGAAGTGATCGCCTATGAAGATTTTATTGCCTGTGGCGGTGAGCAAAAAGCCAAAGAAGCGGGAAAATGGCGTTTAGAGGGTAAGGATTACATTGTTGCCGATGGTGATGTGATTCATTTTCGTTTCAATACCTGATTTTATCCCCCTTAAACTAGAATAAAATTAAGCCAGTGCTTGACAATACATCTACAAAAACGGAAAATACCCGCCGCTGTAAACCACAGCAATCCTTTTGGCTATGTAGCTCAGCCGGTTAGAGCACAGCATTCATAATGCTGGGGTCGGTGGTTCAAGTCCACCCATAGCCACCACTTTTACCACAACCCCAATGACAAGATGAAAATACCTGAACCTGTGATCATTCATTGAGCATCCCTGCATCTACTAATAACAATTTTAATCCTTCTTTTTCTCACATCAAGACACTGGATGAATATTGCTTTATAACCTATATTTAGTGCACTATTAATTTCATAGCTACCTCCATGTCTGATTCAATTGAAGATGAATTACAATCCCTCAAAGATTCGTTAGCTGAATCTCAGATGATACAGAATGCACTTTACCGCATCACTGAAATTGCTTCTGAAACCGATAGCCTTTCTGATTTCTATAAAGCTATACACCTTTCAATTAAAGAATTAATGTATGCAGACAACCTTTATATTGTACTTTTCAATGAAGATAAAAATGAATTACAGTTTGTTTATTTTGTAGATACTGAAGATGATGTCAATGTTGATGAACTGTTATCTTTACCGGAGCAAATATCAGAAAAATCCATGACCGGATATTTACTGGAATCAGGTCAAATGGTTCATCGCAGTAAAAAGGAAATGCTGGAAATGCGATTGCAGGGTATTATTCAATTTCATGGGCCTGCAGCAATAGACTGGCTGGGCGTTCCCTTAAAGTATAAAGAAAAGACATTGGGTGCTTTGGTTGTACAAAGTTACAACCGGGAATTTATCTATAAAGAACGTGAGGAGAAAATTCTACAATTTGTCTGTCGCCAAATAGCACTGGTACTTAAAAGAAAACAGTCGGAGCAGGCATTATTTGAGATAAACTCAAAGCTTGAAGAAACTATCGAAATTCGCACCTCTGATCTGGTGAAATCCAAAGAAGCTGCCGAATTTGCCAATAAATCTAAAAGTGAATTTCTTGCCAATGTCACCCATGAACTGAGAACACCCATGCACGCTATTTTAAGTTTTTCATCGCAAGGTATTAAAAAGACTAATGATGGTGATATAGCGAGACTTGGAAAATATTTTGAACGTATAAATCAAAGTGGTGCTCGATTACTCGAATTTGTCAATGACATTCTTGATCTATCAAAACTGGAAGCTGGCAAACAACTTTTTTCATTAGATGAAAATGATTTAATGGGCGTTCTTAATGAGGCCATCCAGCAACTGGAATTTCAATTTAAAGAAAAAAATATTACCATTGATATTAAAACTGATAAAAATCTTCAAAATGGATATTTCGACAAATCCAGTATTCATCAGGTAATTACTAATTTATTAGCCAATGCAATTAAATTTTCCCCGAATAATGCCCGTGTTTATATCCAGATATTACATGCATCAATGGTTTTAGGTAGACGAGAAACCGATAGAGAAGAACAACCAGCTCTATGCTTTTCTATTGAGGATGAAGGTATCGGCATTCCCGCTAATGAGTTAGATTCAGTTTTTGATATGTTTATTCAATCCAGTCATACCGATACCGGCGCTGGTGGTACTGGACTCGGATTAGCCATTAGCAAAGAGATAATTAATAACCATCACGGCAAGATCTGGGCTGAAAATAGTGAAAGTCGAGGTGCAAAATTTTATTTTATTATTCCAGCTTCAGGGTATTAACAGATAGACAGCTTCTATTCCCAACCAACACCATAGTCTGAAGGGTGTAATTCAAATTGGTTTTCAATATATTTTGCATGAAGTTTTTCATTCCAGAATTTCAGATCAGAAGCTCTGATCAAAAAACTAAGCCTGCCTACCGATTCAAAAACATATAGGTGAGTAAATTGCAGATTATCATTATTTTTAACATATTCAAGCACCTCGTAAATCCAGTGTGGTGACGTTCTGTTTACTGGCAAAGCTTTACCTATCAAAGTAATCAGGCCGTAATCACTTTTGAAATTAATAGCATTATTTTCAAATAGTGACTGGATTTCGGCATCATCCGGAGCTGGTTTTACACTATTGTTATATTTCAACAACAATCTACTCTGCTCATTTTCTATGGTTTCAAAAACCCGATCAAATCCCCTGTTGTATAACGCGTTAATTTTCAAATTAACCTTAGTTGCTAATTCCATGGGAACACTTAGCAAATGCAAATCGACTTCATTTACTACTGCATAAATTGTATAATTATTTTCGCTATTTTCAGAAATTTCCGTTCCCTTTTTTAGAAAACTGTCCATACCATGAACTGATAAAGGGATCTTACCTGATGCCAGTGGTTTTAATGCACGTGGATGTAGTATTTTTGCACCAAAAGCTGCCATTCTACGAGCTTCGTCATATCCGAGTTTAAGAATCTGCCGGGCTTTATGATTTTCTCTTGGGTTAGTAGTGAATACACCACAAACATCTGTCCATATTTCTACATTTTTTGCCTCTAACAGAACGCCCAGATAGGCAGCTGTTGTGTCTGATCCTTCTCTACCTAATAAAATGGTTTCATTGTTATCATTACAACCAATAAATCCCTGTGTAATAATTACTTTATTTAAACACGTTAATTTTTCATCCAGTGAGCGACTATAATTCAACTCAAATTCCGCACTTACATATCTATGCCAGTTATCATCCCTGGTTTTAAGATAACAGTCCCTGGAAGGTTTTAATATTGACCGGACATCAAGCCATTGAGCGGGTAGCTGTTTACTTAAAAACGCATGACCTAACAAACTGGAAAAAATTTCTCCAAAAGATACAATATGAGCATGCTCCCTGGCAGTTAGCTGTTGTGACTGGTTGAGCCTGTCACAGCTCCGTTTCAATAGTTCAAAACTGGGAGATAATATTGTTTCCCCATCCAGGTTAAGAGATTTTGCAAATGTAAGATGTGTGTGTTTTAAATTTTCTAGCGCCTGTTGATGTTCGCCGCTTAAGGATAACATCAATAATTCTTCCAGCTGATTGGATACATTTTTTAAGGCCGACAATACCAGTACAGGTTTTAATCCAGAGTGAATTTTTTTTTGAATAATTTTTAAAATAGTCTGCCAGTGCCGCGCCTCAGCAACACTACTACCACCAAATTTTAACACTACCCACCCGGTAGTCATTGATTCATCACGATTTATCCAGTGCTGATTTAACATCGTTATTAATCTGTTAACCAATCAGATATGTTGAGTAATATACTCGGCTACTGCATTTAAATCATTGGCTAAATCGTGGCTTTTTCGTGGCAGATTCTCCAATTGCAAAATAGCTTCTGGCGCAGTGGGTTCACGTCCAGTCGCCTGTTTCACCACTTCAGGAAACTTAGCAGGGTGAGCAGTGGATAAACAGATCACCTTTTCAAACTCCGATTTTTCAGCGGCACAAATACCTACCGCTGTATGCGGATCAACCAGCAGCTGTTGTTGATTTAACCTGGCCATTGTTGCTACGGTTTCCTCGTTGGTTACTTTGTAAGCAACAAACAGGCTCTGAAGTTTGTCTACTATATCCCCAGATAACTTGAATTCCCCCTGCTGTTTTAAAGCATCCATATAGGTATTTACACAGGCAGCGTTTCGATCACAGACATCAGATAATACCCTTTCAAAATTACTCGAAATCTGAATATCCATAGCCGGGCTGTGAGTCTCTACAACATCGGAGAGTTGATAACTACCGCTATTGATTACGCGTGCAATAATATCATTTTCATTCGTGCCAATAACCAGTTTTTCGATGGGCAAACCCATCTGTTTTGCTACATAACCGGCAAACACATCACCAAAATTTCCAGTCGGTACTGCAAATACTAATGGCTTTTGTGGATTTTTCTGTTTGAATCTCAGGCCTGCATAAAAATAATAAACGGTTTGCGCTAATATCCTCGCCCAGTTGATGGAGTTCACCGCTCCTAATTGGTGGCTATCGCGGTAATCCAGATCGCCGAATAATAATTTAACAATGTTCTGGCAATCATCAAAGGTTCCGTCAAGAGAGAGATTAAAAACATTTTCATCCAATACCGTGGTCATCTGCATTTCCTGGACCGGGCTTACTTTTCCTTTGGGGTGAAGCATAAAAATATTGATAGCTTTTTTACCCCGTACTCCATAAATAGCTGCACTACCCGTATCCCCGGAAGTTGCTCCGACAATATTAAGCTGCTGTCCGGATTCCAGTAGCAAAAATTCAAAAAGGTTTCCCAGAAACTGTAAAGCGATGTCTTTAAAAGCGAAAGTAGGTCCATGGTAGAGTTCAAGGATTTCACCACCAGCAAAGGCCGTTGCTGGTACGACTTCTTTGCTATCAAAACTGGCATAGCTTTTATCAATCAGTATTTTCAATTGATCTTTTGAAATAGTATCTCCCACATAAAGCTGCATCACCGCCAGTGCCAACTGAGGATAATTCAGATTTTGCCATTGAGGGAAAAACTCACTGCATTGGGGATAATATTCGGGGAGATAGAGGCCACCATCTCTGGCCAGACCGGCTAAAACCACTTCAGAAAAAGTCAGGCGCTCATCGCCACCACGGGTACTTAAATAATTCATTTTACTCGAAAAAATATTAATGCCCGAACTCGGGGCAATTGGTGATATTTGCAGTGCAGTTTACCTGTTCTACTTTAAAAATACAGTTATTTTATTAAGTAAAAACAAAATTATAGTCGGAGATATGCGATTTAATCCGAATTTAAATCATTAAATTTCGTTCTATAGCTGTAGATCTTTGCACAATCATGCTAAGGTAAACTGGTAGTTAAATGATTAAAATACCAGAATATACAAGGTTCAAGTAGATTTCAAACAATATTCGACTAGCAGGCTCTTTCTTCAGCAAAAACGAATTTAATTCGGAAGTTTGAATTATAAAATAATCACCTAACCATTAAAAAATTAGCAAAAGGTTAATCACCATGACACTTGAAACACAAAAAATTCTTTCTCCCAGAAGAAAAACCAGTCAGGCACACAACACCGATGAATTAGCATTAGAACAGCTGGCTCATTTTGGTATAGATGCCGATTCAGATTATGGGCAGGCTCTGTTTGATGCCGCTAAATGTCTTTATCAGGCACATACAGATATTAATCGATTATGGGAAATTACTTCTGAGACCATTGATAGTTTGCCTCAATCCGATCGCATCGCACGCTTTAATGCGAAAAAATTCCTCTCTTTTCAGTTGGCAAAGGTACTGGATACTTTACAGAATCCGTTCCGTAAGAATTATCAGGCACTGGGTTATTCAGATACCACGCACACTGCCAAAGGCCCCTATCCCATTTTTGATAATGTCACTGCGCTTTTTTCAGCTACGCCAGTTATTGTCAGGACAGCCACTTATATTTATGCCTGCACCGAATGGGTTGATGATGCATTCCAGGGCAAAGAATCAACCCACCAGATCTATTCCAGATTATTAAACCCAACCTCCATTTCATTGGCTAATGCCATAGTGGACCTCGAATGTGGAAAAGATGCAGCTAATTATCTGGCCTGGAACTTTAACTCGGGCATGGCAGCCATTGATGCTGTGTTATCCAATGTATTAAATCGTGACGATATCCTGGTAGTCTCGCGCAATATCTACGGGGGTGTTCACCAGCTGATGTGTGATCACTATGCCAAAGCCGATAAATGGAATATTCAGCTGGAGTGGTTTGATGGATATACAACAGAGGAATTCTCCAGCTTTTTCGATAAAGTGAAGCAAAAGTATCAACAACAGCTTGAAGCTGGCAGAAAAATTCATGTATATATTGAATCTCCCTGTAATCCTCACGGTTATGTGCTGGATGTACCTGGGATTTGTGCCGAAGCCCATAAAGGTGACCATCTGGTGATGCTGGATTCCACTCTGGCGACACCGGTATTAATCCAACCGCTGAAACATACCGATAAAGCTTCAAGACCTGATTACGTCATTCACAGTTATACCAAAGATATCTCCGGTACAGGTGCTTCTACGGCAGGTGTGGTGATCGGTGAGACTTATCGGATGTTTATGGCCAAAGGTGATGAAGTAAATGGATTTCCCTGGCATAAAACCATGTTCTGGGATGTCTATTATATTAAAGGCGCATTTCTGGATTCTGATAAGGCATTTGAAGTACTCTCCGGCATGCGTACCCTGGAGCTTCGCGTCATTACTAAATGTATTAATACTAAAATTCTCACCACCTTCCTGGATTCTCATGCCGACATTACAGTGAACTCTAACGGCGTACCTTCAAATAGCAATCATAAACTTGCTGACAAAATTATCACCGATGGCTTACCCTGCCCGCTTTTCACACTGGATATGGAAAAGGCAGGATTTGATCGAGAAACTTTCACCCGTTTCTTTGATTCGTTAGCACCAACCTTTAATCATATGGTCAGTATTGGTCAGAACAATACTATTGCACTCTGCCCGGCATTAACGTCCCATTCAGAACTGGATGCTGAATCTATGAATGCTGCTGGAATTTACCCCACCACGATTCGCCTGGCGATGGGCAATGAGAGTGCTGCAGAATTAATCGCTCATTTTTATAATTCAGCCACAATGTTTCTGGATAAAGCCAAACCCGGATTTTCAGACGGCTTTATGAAAGCTGAAGAAATCGATCAGATGATCCGTGATTGTACTCTGGAGGTTTATGCTAAAAGAGTGGCTCATATTCCTAAAATGGCAGACTTGCTGGATTAAATTTACTCAGTTTTGGCTAAACGGCTACAGGACGTTTTTGCAAATGCTAAAACGTCTTGTAGTTATGCCAACACTGGCATAAGATCATCTGTAAGTAGAATAGTTCTGGTTTTATCATGCATGAAAAAGTGACTTATTTCGCCCCGGCCACAGCGGCTAATCTGGCTGCTGGTTTTGAAATTTTTGGTATGGCTCTGGAACAACCTGGTGATCGCGTTACCGCACTAAAAACTATTGAGCCGGGGGTACAACTGCTTTCTATTGAAGGGGACAATGGAAAATTACCCAGAGATGCCAGTAAAAATACCGCAACCGTTGCCGTATCAGCTCTGCTGAAACAGCTGAAATATACCGATGGGATTGGTATTCATCTGCAAAAACAATTACCACTTTGTAGTGGGATGGGATCGAGTGCGGCAAGTTCTGCAGCGGCTGTTGCCGCAGTCAATTATCTGCTGGATGCAGGTTTAACTGCAGAACAGTTGGTCCCTTTTGCCATGGAAGGAGAACGTATCGCCTGCGGCAGTGCCCATGCCGATAATGTTGCGCCTTCCCTCATCGGTGGAATTACTCTCATCAGAAGTTATTACCCACTGGATATTATTTCCCTGCCCGTGCCGGATAACCTCTACTATGCCGTAGTGAATCCGGATATTCTGCTCAGCACTGAAGATTCTCGCGCTCGAGTGCCTCAATCAGTGACTATGGCTCATACTATTTCCCAAACCGGCAATGCCGCCGCTTTTGTGGCCGCTCTTGCCTCAGGCGATCTGAAATTACTGGGCCGGGCCTGTGAAGATTTTCTGGCAGAACCTTATCGTGCAGAACTTATCCCGGGGTTTTCGCTGGTTAAGCAGGCGGCTCTGGATAGTGGGGCTCTGGGTGCCGGGCTATCAGGCTCAGGGCCATCCCTGTTTGCCCTGTGTGCTGATGAGATAAGCGCCAGGCAAAGTGTCAGTGCCATGCAGGAAGTTTTTTCTCAACAGGGCATCACATCACACCCCTATTCCGGAAAAATTAATACCCGGGGCGCAACCTGTGTGAAAGATTAGCACTACAATCTTTTATTCGTTATATACCCAATCAAATATCACCTTTTCCGGTAATTTATCTGCATTTTATTCTGCTGTAGCATCAGGACCGTAATCACAGGAATACTTTAATTCAAAAGATTAAAGTATTCTCAATTTCATTTTAAGGAGAAAATAATGAAGTATTTTTTAACGAGTATCATATTAATTGGCTTGTTTTCGGTTTCTTTTGCAAGTCATGCTAAGAGTCCTAAACCTCGCTGCGAAATGAAGAAAATTGCAAAAATGAAAAAAGGTCACTGGCGCTGCGTTGAACCTGATATTACCATTGGTCAACCACCTCATCGTAATCTTCCTGCAGCTCCACGTCCTAAATGTAAAAAAGGGACATTACCTAAAGTAGTAAATGGGGCCTGGCGTTGTGCGAAACCAGTCATCGCTTCCAACCATCCATCGCCACGAAATAACCCTGTCGGCAAACCACCTAAATGTAAAATGGGGATGTTGCCTAAAGTGGTCAATGGACATTGGCGTTGTATAAAAACAAAACTCAAATATAATAAACGGTAATGATAAGGAACCCCTGACAGTTAACTGTCAGGGGATTTTGTTATAATTTTATTATAGTGCGGCCATGCCGCTTTCTCTGCAACATTTCAAACGAGGCTGGTAAAATACCTTCCATGGTAATTTCTTCAGTAATAATTAAATCCAGATGATCCGGTTTAAGATCATCGCCTAGCCTTCCCCAGAGTGCTTTTCTTAATGGCATAGGGCAGTTGGCTGAACTCACACCAAGCAAACTCACGCCCCGTAGAATAAATGGAAACACGGCTGTATTCAGATCCTGACTGGCCGCCAGACCAATGGAAGCAACATTGCCCCATAGTTGTGTGGTAGCTATTAACTGACCCAATAATTTACCACCCACATTGTCAATGGCACCACCAAATCTGACCGCATCCAGAGGGGAGTCTGACAGAGCTAACTCTTCCTGTTTCACCACCTCATTAGCACCCAGCGACTTTAACAGGGGATGAAATTGCTCACGCCCTGAAATGGCAATAACCTCATAGCCTTTTTTTGAGAGTATATCAACGGCAAAACTACCCACACCTCCACTGGCACCAGTGACAACAATAGGACCCAGCGCAGGGTTCTGCCCATTAACTTCCATCCGGTGCAGTGCTAACACCGCAGTAAACCCTGCCGTGCCTATAATCATGGCTTCTTTTAAACTTAGACCTTCGGGTAAAGGAATAGTGAGTTCAGCGGGAAGACGAGCATACTCGGCGAAGCCTCCATCAAGCTCTTCACCAAATCCACTGCCATTGGCAATAACCTTATCACCAACCGAAAAAAGGGGATCCGTTGACTCTACAACTTCTCCGGCAACATCAATACCGGCATTTAATGGGTAGTTTCGGATAATTTTTCCATAACCGGTCACTGCCAGTGCATCTTTATAATTGATGCCACTATAAGCGACCTTGATTAGTACTTCTCCCGGAGTAAGTTCATCCACTAGCAGTTGTTCAATTCGAGCTTCTATTCCCGATTTACTCTGTTTATTTTTACTCACTCGAAGTGCTCTAAATTCCATGATAGTTTACCTTTGTATTTTTTAATTAATAAATTTTCCGGAAAGTTAAGTTAATGCGACCCTGATTAATTTTTCTGGTTTTTGGTAATGCATGCTTCCAGAAATGTTGCAAGCATCCCCCCATCATCAATAACGAACCAGATTGTAGATTAACCGAATGGGTTTCACCATCCAGGTGGCGTAATTTGAATGGCCTTTCCGCACCCAACGTTAACGAGGCTATCTGTGGATTATGCCCTAACTGAGGCTCATCATCCGCATGCCAGCCCATACTATCATTTCCATCTCGATAATAATTGATCAAAACGGCATTAAATTGAACCTGAGCCAGTGTCGAAATACGTTCAGCTAATTGCTCTATCTCGACTGACCATTGATAAGCGGTCAAACTATCGCCTGAATAGGAGTAGATAATCTTACCTTTATTTACATTACCTGCAAAATAGAGTAATCGCGGCTGAAGCACCTGCCGACCGAAGATCCGAATAGAACGTTGTTGCCAGGGTAACTGTCGTTTTAATTGACTGAACAAAGCATCACTCTGGTTTTTATGAAGAAAATCCGGATAATAATTGACAGAACCATCTTTTGAAATAAGCGGAATTTTCATATAACTATCTGAAAATAAAGATATTTGCTTCAATATCACTCCATACAATTTTTCTAATGTAAATAAAAAGCATTGACGAAGACACCCCTAAACCGTTAGCTTTACCGGGTTTATGTGCCTTGAGACTACAACAGGCTCTGAAAAGAGCGATCTCATCATGGTACACATTATAATAACAAACTCTCGGAGATAACATGAGTACGGAATTTATAAAAAATCAGGGGACGCTCTTTGGTCACCCTAAAGCACTATATTTATTATTTACCACAGAGATGTGGGAACGTTTTTCCTATTATGGCATGAGGGCTTTGCTGGTTCTTGCTATGGTTTCAGCCACTGATGCCATGAACCCCGGATTTGGCTGGTCTAAATCTGATGCTTTGGTACTCTATGGCTGGTACACGGGTCTGGTTTATATGACACCTTTAATTGGCGGTTGGCTAGCTGATAACTTTATAGGTCAGAGAAAATCCATCATTATTGGTGGCTTAACCATGGCTGTGGCTCAATTTACGCTTGCTTATTCCATACCAAATAATCTTTCTTTATTTTATGTGGGGTTATTTTTACTAATTATTGGCAATGGTTTCTTCAAGCCTAATATTTCCACCATGGTAGGTGATCTTTACGAACAAGGAGACGATCGTAGAGATGGTGCATTCACCATTTTCTACATGGGTATCAATCTCGGTGCATTTATAGCGCCATTTATTACTAACACCCTCGGTGAAGACCCTGAATGGGGCTGGTCTTACGGATTTATGTTTGCAGGAATTGGCATGTTACTTTCTGTATTAATTCAGATATTCCTTGCGCCTAAATATCTTGGTGAAATTGGCACTCAACCCTCGGCAAAAATCGCCCTGGCAAAATCAGGCGGTGTTAAGAAACCTTTAACCCCACAGGAAGTTGATCGGCTTAAAGTTATTTTCATGTTGTTTATATTTGTCATGTTATTCTGGGCATCATTTGAACAGGCTGGGGGCTTAATGAATATTTATGCTGCAGAAAAAACCGATAGAATGATCGGAGACTTTCAAGTTCCAGCCGGTTGGTTCCAATCATTAAATCCGCTGTATATTATCCTGCTTGCACCTATTTTCTCAATTATGTGGACACGGCTAGGAGCCAGGAATCCATCAACACCAAAGAAAATGGTTTTAGGGTTATTTTTAACGGCATTTGGTTTCCTGTTTATGATAGCAGCCGTGTTTGACCAGGAAGCTAATGGCTTAGCCTCCATGCATTGGTTGGCACTGGCTTACCTGTTCCATACTATGGGTGAACTCTGTATATCACCAGTTGGGCTTTCTATGGTGACCAAGCTCTCACCTTTAAGACTGGCTAGCCTGATGATGGGCGTCTGGTTCCTGGTTAATTTCTTTGCCAATCTACTTGCAGGTATTATCGGCTCTTTTGCTGACGAACTTGGCGAAATGGCCATATTTTCCGGTATCGCTATTACCGATGTTATTTTTGCCTTGTTGCTATGGCCAATGGCCGGCATGTTGGTGCGATGGATGCATGGTGCTGAAGGGCATATTTCTAAAGAAGAAATTCTTGAGGAAGAACTCAAAACAGCAGCTGACGCTTCCTGATATGAGCTGTCTCTTATAAGTTATCCATAAAACCCGGTTCGCCGGGTTTTTTATTGTCTAATAAGTCTTATATTGTCGACTTCTTCCGCTTCAGTGCTTCTAAATGGATTAATATCCAATCCACCTCTGCGGGTATAACGTGCGTAAACAGATAAATATTCAGGCTTACAATATTTCATAATGTCCGTATAAATTCTTTCGACACATTGCTCGTGAAATTCATTATGCTGTCGAAAAGAAATCAGATATTTTAACAGCGCGGCTCGATCAATTTTATTACCCCGATATTGAATTTGAATACTCGCCCAGTCGGGCTGACCGGTCACCAGACAGTTGGATTTTAATAAATGACTGACTAAATTTTCCGAAACTTGCTCACCTGTGCAACAGTTAAGCAGAGTATCCGGGGCATAAGTGTAACTTTCAACCACTATATCCAGATCATCAATCAGCTCTCCCTCTAAAGTATAAAATGATGCTTCAGTGAGATGCTGCAGTGACTGTAGGCTGACTTTAATATCAGCGCCACAGGCTACCGAAAGATCAGTAGTGAGTTGTTTTTCCACCAAAGTCAGGGAATCAAACTGGGTTTGATTATAAGAATTTAGATAAAGTTTGAATGATTTAGACTCGATTAGATTCGGGCTGCTACAGGGAAACTGAAATTCAGCCACCGCCACCTGAGGCTTACCCTTTTGATTCAGCCATGATACTTCATAGGCATTCCAGATATCCATACCATAAAAAGGTAACGCCTGAGTTTGAACGCCAATTTCGGCTCGTTTCTCGGCTCGAGGAATGGCAAAAAGTAAACCGCTATCCAGTTGATCTACATAGGTTGTAGATTGACCCAGTGGGTTAGAAGATTGATCAGACATTATTTTTCAGAATATCCCGGCTACTTAAAGATAAAAACAGCCACCCCAGAATAAAACCAACACCCCCAATGGGGGTAATCAGCCCGAACCATTTAAAACCGGTTAGCGCCATCAGATACAAACTACCACTGAATAACAAAATTCCCCAGGCCGTTGCCAATGCCGAACGCTTCAGCCAGCGACTTTGATAAAATCGCATCATAAAAGCCACCACCAATAATAACAGGGTATGACTCAAATGATAAAACACTGCTGTTTTCCACCACTGCATGGTCATTTCATTTAAACTATTTTTTAAAACATGAGCACCAAAAGCCCCCATAATCACCGCAACTGCACCATAAATAGTGGTAATAGTAGTCCAGTGAGCTGAGAGTTTTTGGTTGGGTTTCATGAGTAATGCAGCAAAAGCTTTCCTGTTTTGGGTGAAGCTATTCTACTTTATTATCGGTTTGAGCTAAAGCAATAGTCCCGCACTCACGAAGAGACCAGAGCACTAAGCTCATTTCCATAGTCGCACTATCCCGATATTTTACCATGAGTTGATTCTATCCTTATAGATTGGTTGGCGAACCTGTTTATCACTCGAGGTAATCACTCGACCTTGTTTCTCATGAAATGTTAAACATTGGGATTGCCACGGTAATTCCAGAAATTGCAGTATTTGCTGTAATTGTTCCTCTGTTGAGTTGATCAACGATTCATACTCTATGGAATACCATCCCGCTAATGCAATTGATTGCCAAAAAGCCATCAAATCAATGTATAAAGCGTAGTAACTTCCCAGCTCATTCAGATCACAGAAATACAGTTCATTTGCAGAGAAATAATTACTGAATATCGATACTGCTGCCGCCATCGGGTTACGCTTTATATGAATAATTTTCGCCATAGGGAATGCTTTTCGAATAGCGCCTATAGATTGAAAATTAGCAGGCAGCTTGTCAATCACAAACCTTGTCTGAAGCTTATGCCTGTTGACCCGGTCTAGATATAGCTGACCCTACCGTAGCCAGTCGCTATCATTTAATTCAGCCAGGCCTAGTGGATACTCTTTTCCTCATTTAAATCTCGTATTTATATTCCAGCATAGATGCCTTTTGCCTTTACTGTTATGAACAAGGTATCCGTAATGTTGCAAATTTAGTAAATAACGGCACGATCGGATAAGGCAACATCTACTTTCTCTTAGGTCGTTGTGAAAACCATTCAAGATGACTACAATTTAAGCAACGTAAAGCTGTCGAGCTTTGATTCATCCAGTCGAACCCTATGAACGTAGCAAACGTGGTATTTATACCCAAAATCATTCAAGATGCAGGATTTCAGCAAGAGGAGAAGCGTACAGATTCAAGGCATAAAAGTGAAGTGTTAGTCATTTATATCCATGGATGGATGGTATGCAGGAAATGCAAGGAGCAATTTCCAGTCTAACTTGAACTTTTATAACGCGGAATCGGTATAGGGATATACCTTAGTAGAGCAACGCAGGAGCAGTTGCCGAGATGTGCGCTTATCCTCTTGCCCTATGGGAGCTCA
>DRNA01000023.1 GCA_011322365.1 Aeromonadales bacterium
GCAATTATGGTCACAGACCAAGGTGGGGTATACACCTACGCTTATCGTTGGATATGGTGGTATTTTTGGTGAAAATTACTGGTATCAGCATACTGAAGTCTGGAAGCATCCTATTCTCTCAAAATGGGTTCCACCGTCTGTATTGATACCGCGTTCGGTAAGAAGAACTATGGCTCCTGAAGGGGATTACAATCATGTCAATAATGCCATAGTGGTAAAAGAACTGGCTAATCTTGGTGTCGAAGTACACATTGGTGCCCATGGTCAAAGGGAAGGACTGGGTGCTCACTGGGAAATGTGGATGCTGGCTCAGGGTGGCATGAAGCCAATGGATATTTTAAAAGTGGCGACCATTTCCGGAGCAAAATACCTGGGGATGGATGAACAAATCGGTTCAATTAAAAAAGGTAAGTTGGCCGATCTGGTGATACTTGATGTCAATCCTCTGGAAGATATTTATCAGTCCGATAAAGTGCATGCAGTGATGATAAATGGGCGATTGTTTGATGCTCAAAGCCTGAAGGAATTAACAGGCAAATGGCAACCAGAAAAATTTTACTGGCAATATACCCATAATCATTGAAGCTGCAGGATTTCAGCAAGAGGAGAAGCGTACAGATTCAAGGCATAAAAGTGAAGTGTTAGTCATTTATATCCATGGATGGATAGTATGCAGGAAATGCATTATGTCCAGGGATGGACGGTAGTAGAACAATGCAGGAGCAATTGTCGAGGAGCAGTTGCCGAGATGTGCGCTTATCCTCTTGCCCTATGGGAGCTCAAGCAGGAAGCCAGCGCTGCGTTGCAACTTTCACTAAGGGAATAACCATTAGTTTCAAGTTGCGCCTTGCTCTGACATCCTGCTTGAACTCTGAAACCTGCATCTTCAATGATTATGGGTATAAACCTTTTCGAGTTATTCAGAGCCTCTTTTCAGAGGCTCTTTTTTTAGCCATGGTTCTGGATAGAGGAGAAGAATGAATGAGAATAAGATATAAACGTTTTACTCAATTTCTGAACACCACTTTGCTTGGTGGTTTAGCTGTTGTGCTTCCTCTGGTTATTACTTTATTTTTTTTGAAATGGTTATTTGGCTTTATTGTCGGATTAATTGCTCCCATTTCAAATGCCCTGGTTACCCAGTCAGGTTTGCAGGAAGTTGTGGCAAATATTCTGGTGATCAGTGTGATTGTTATCAGCTGTTTTCTAATCGGCGTGATGATTAAGACCCGTCTGGGTAAATATATTCAACATCTGATAGATACCCGGCTACTCAAACTTATTCCCGGTTATAAAATTATTAAAGAAACTGTGAATCAGTTTATTCATACTGATGGCAAAAGTTCACCTTTTAAATCAGTTGCTCTGGCCCGCTTATTTGATAGTGAAACGCTGGTGACCTGTTTTGTTACTGCTCGACATAGTAATGGTTATGTGACGGTATTTGTACCCACAGGGCCGAACCCAACCAGCGGCATGATCTACCATTTAAAATCGACACAGGTGAATGAGCTTGAAAATATTTCTATTGAGAATGCCATGCGCAGTATTATTGGCTGTGGTATAGGTTCAGAGCCTTTGTTGAGATAACTTGTATTAACCGAGGTGGTCTTTAGGTTGCAGGTGTCGATAGGCACGGTCGTAACTGATCTCAAATAAAATATCGACGATGACTTTTGCTGCAGGTTTATAATCTGCATCGGCATACCATTGGCGTTCATAGCCGATAAAGGTTACTTTCCCCGAAGGAATTTTCTGTAGGTATTTCTCCCAGAAATTGGGTTGCAGGTCCAGTGTGATGCTTAAACTGAATTCATCAAGACGATTGGTAGATACATTGAGTATATGAAATTTCATCAGTTAGCCGGAAGGTATGGAAAGTAAAAGAGCATTCATCACTTTTTCTATTTTTTCAGAGGAACAGGATTTTATAGCAGCTCTGAGGTTTTCAATTCGCGGTTTTTTATTGTCATCAGCTGATAGCAAAAGTTGTAATCCCTTTGGAGTTAAAACCGCCAGCTCGATACCTTCATCAGGAACAACTTGTCCATAACTCATTAGTCCATGACGGGCTAGCCATAACATGCCAGCCTGACAGGCTTCATGTCTTTTGCTCGGCAGGCCAAATTCGTCGGTAGTTTCTTCAGCGCATATTTCAACCACATAAAGTGAATGCTCTCGAGGAAAGTTATTGTAAAGTCGTAACAGGGTTATTGCGGCATCTTTTCTAAAATCATCCAGGTGAAGATCACTCATAGTAAACCTTAAATATTTTTCTCAGCTTGTAGGGCATTAGCTATTAGTTAGTGGCTACCCATAAATTGTTTCAAGTTTAAGGACGGGCTCCTAAGGTGCCAGTCGTTCAATTTGCCAGGTCTTTGGGAACGGTTTTTGCTCTACATTTTCAGGAGCAGGCTGTACTGGCGAAAAACGAAATCGATCATGTAACCTGTGGCCACGGCCCTGCCAGAATTCGAATTGTTGTGGAATAATTTTTATACCACCCCAAAAGTCGGGTATAGGAATTTTCCCCTGGCTATATTTTTCTTTCATACGGGCAAACTGCATTTCCAGAAATTGTCTGGAACTGACGGGTTTACTCTGGCTGGAAGCCCATGCTGCCAGCTGGCTCTCTTTTGGACGAGAGCTGAAATATTTGAGCGATTCAGCTTTACCCAGAAAAGATGCCGTACCCTGTATTTTAATCTGTCGCTCCAGAGGCAACCAGGCAAATAATAAACTGACTTTATTATTTTGCCGAATATCCTGTGCTTTTTTACTTTGTAAGTTGGTATAGAAAATAAAACTATTCTGGTGGAGATCTTTTAATAAAACAGTCCGTTGTGAGGGTTGACCAGAAGCATCAACGGTTGCAATGCTCATGGCTGTAGGATCAATGAGGCCGGAATCCATGGCCTGTTGCATCCAGAATTTGAATTGCTCCATGGGATCAGCTAATAAATCTGAACGACTTAACCCTTTTTGCAGATATTCTCTTCTCAGATTTTCTAGATTCATCAAAGCCTGAAATTAAGTACTTAAAGCTGATAGTATAGCAGTCTTATACCCTGAGCCAAAATAGAAGTTAAGCAGAAAAGGTGGAGCATGGTCTACCTTTTCTGCAAGCAAATATTATTTGCTATCGATCAGTCCACGGGATCTTAACAGCGGTCCAATTTCGGGATCTTTACCACGAAATTTTCGATAAAGGGTCATGGAGTCATCGGTACCGCCACTTGAAAAAATGTATTTTTTAAATTTTGCTGCGGTTTCTGCATCAAAAATACCTTTCTCCTTGAAAGCTTCAAAAGCATCGGCAGCCAATACATCTGTCCATAAATAACTATAATATCCGGCAGAATAACCACCCGCGAAAATATGTCTGAAGTAAGTAGTACGGTAGCGTGGATATATCTGAGGGATTAAACCGATTTTATCCATGGCCTGTTTTTCAAAACTATGGGCATCCAGGATAGCTTCGTCGGGTTGAGCGTACCAGGCCATATCAAGATAGGCGGCTGCCATGTATTCGCCGGTAGAGAATCCCTGATTAAATTTGGATGCCTTATTAATTTTTTTAAGTAAGCTGTCAGGAATAACTTCGCCGGTTTTATAGTGCCTGGCAAAATGTTTTAGCACTTCAGGTTGGCTGAACCAGTATTCCATAACCTGAGAAGGAAATTCTACATAGTCTCGAGGTACAGAAGTCCCGGTCTGGCTACGATAGATACCATCGGATAATAAACCGTGCAATGCGTGACCAAATTCATGGAAAAGTGTACTGGCCTGATCAAAGGTTAAAAGAGCAGGTTCGTCACCCACAGGTTTTGGAAAATTAAGCACGTTGACCACAATTGGCAGCACATTTTTACCATCTTTTCGTGACTGTTTTCGGTAGGAATTCATCCAGGCTCCGCCTCGCTTGGCCGGTCGAACAAAATGATCCGTGAGATAGATACCGATTAGTTTTCCATTATCATAAACCTCAAATGTACGTACGTCTTCATGATATTTTGGTAGATCGTGTCGTTCCTTAAAGGTCAGGCCAAAGAGTCGATTTGCAGTATAAAAAACACCTTCAAGGGTGGCATCAAGAGAAAAATAGGGTCGTGTTTCGGCTTCATCAAAATCATAACGAGCTTTTCTGATCTTCTCAGAATAATAACGCCAATCTGAGGCTTCAACGGTAAAATTCCCACCTTCAGAGTCAATCATGGCCTGTATGTCTGCGACCTCCTGTTTGGCCCTTGCTATGGTGGGTTTCCAGACCTTATTCAATAGTTTAAAAACGTTTTCTGGCGATTTAGCATTACGTTCTTCCAGTACGTAATCAGCATGGGATTTATATCCGAGTAAATGGGCTTTTTTGTTTCTCAATGAGACAATTTCTGCGGCAACCTGATTGTTATCATGCGCGTTACCGTTATCACCACGGTGGGTATAGGCATAAAATAACTTTCTCTTCAGATCCCGGTTAGTAGAATAGGTGAGGAAGGGGGTTTTGCTGATTCGATGGGTAGTAAAGACCCATTTGTCTTCGTGGCCTCGCTTTTTAGCGGTTTCAGCCGCAGCAGTGATAATATCTTCAGGTAAACCCGCCAAATCTTCTTTCTTATCAATCACCAGTTCATAATCATTGGTTTCTGCACGTAAATTATCGTCAAATTTAATACTAAGTTTACTGATAGTCTTATTTAACGTTCTTAAGGTTTGTTTATCTTCAGCTGTTAAATTTGCACCGCCTCGAATAAATGATTTATAACTATCTTCCAGTAGTTTTTGTTGGTCAACCCGTAGATTGAGTTGATTCTTATGTTCATAAACTGTTTTTACACGTTCAAATAATTTCTGGTTTAAATTGATATCATCAAAATGACTGGAAAGCATGGGACCAATTTCAGCCTGTAATTTTCGTAATGTAGCATTGGTATTGGCTGATGTGAGGTTAAAAAAGACACTGGTGACCTTGGTCAGATCAGCTCCTGACCATTCCAGTGCTTCTATGGTGTTGGCAAAAGTGGCGGGTTCTTTATTGGCTGTGATCTGATCTATTTCAGCCAGATGATTTTTGATTCCCCATTTAATTGCGGGCATAAAGTCGCTATCTTTTATTTTATCAAAAGGTGGAATGCCATAAGGTGTATTGTAATCACCGAAAAAGATATTAGTGGAATCATCTTTGCTCGTCTTGCCCTTGTTTGTGTCAGTAGTTTTCGTGACTTCCTCTGTGGTTGTCAGAGTAGTTTTTTCATTGCCAGCGGGGCTTTTTGTTGCTGATTTATCCGGAGCGGTATAAACCATAGCAAAGTATGCTGCAATAACAATAAGGGCGATGATGAGAAAATTTTTCATATATATTTTGTTCCTTGAAAATGAGCTTGCGGGTTAAATATCATATTATGCACAAGGTTACTAGCAAAAGAAGTAATTATTATCTTACACTTAACATTAAAATCACATTGTAATCTGTTGATAATTATTAATTTATCCATATTTAAAAGAAATGGTTTAACCAGTTAAATATTACTGTCCCTTCAGTTACAATAGTCTTTTGGCTCAACAATAATAACAGTGATGTTACAACTGGAAGCAGAACAAATCGTTCAATTATTTAATGCCAGATTTAAGGTTGAATATAATACTATCTTAATCGCCGGGGCTGATGAACCTCTGTATCTACCTGCCAGTTGTTCTGATGAAAGTTTTTCCCATCGGAGTATGATTCAGGGTGGGGCATCAGTTTGTAAACTCCATAGAATTTTCTTCACGAAAGATTATGTAAGAAGTGCATTACATGAAATTGCCCATTGGGTGATAGCGGGATCTGAAAGACGTTTACAACTCGATTATGGTTACTGGTATCGTCCTGATGGGAGAAATGAATTACAACAAAAAGAATTTGAACGCGTTGAAATTTTGCCCCAGGCCATTGAGTGGTTATTTTGTGAAGCCTGCCAGATCCCTTTTTCCCCTAGTCTTGATAATCTAAAGGCACCTTCAGATAGTAATGACGAGCGCCACTTTCTTCAAAGAATTATCGACAGAAAAACACAGATCCAGAAGGAGAACGTGCCGGACAGAGCACAGTTATTCATTGACGCTATAACAACAATGATGAAAACTCTGAAGAATAAAAATATTGGTCGTTGTGCTAATGAATTGGAGAAATTGCATGCCTGATGGCGATTTTGCTTTAAAACCATTAAAAATTGGTCTGGTGATTAATCCCTGGGCAGGTATTGGTGGTTCGGTTGCACTAAAGGGAAGTGATGGTGAAGCTATTCGCCAAAAGGCTCTTTCTCGTGGAGCAAGACCCAATGCACAGCTACGGGCCGAAAAAGCTTTGTCTCAGTTATCTAAAGATTCCCATAGCTTCGAACTATATACTGTCGAAGGTGAAATGGGCGGGGATTTACTGCATTCTCTGGGATTAAAACACCAGAATATATACCATCCCGGCCATGAAGTGACCAGCGCAAATGATACTATTGAAGCCATAAAAATTTTACAGCGTCGGCAGATTGATATTCTGATATTTGCAGGTGGCGATGGTACCGCGAGAGATGTATATGATGCACTCTACCTGCCCATCCCGGTTATTGGCATTCCTGCGGGAACAAAAATACATTCAGCGGTTTATTGTATAACTCCTCATGCAGCTGGAGAGTTATTAAGAAAATTGATTGAGGGTGAGGTCGTGGATCTGGTTAAAGCCGCTGTCATGGATATTAACGAAGATCTTTTTCGACAGGGCAAAATACAGGCTAAATATTATGGAGAACTGCTAACGCCTAATGAACCTGATTACATTCAGGCGGTGAAATCAGGTTCAATTGACAATGAACAGGGACAGTTGCTTGATATAGCTGCAGATGTGGTTGAACATATGGAAGCCGATCACCTTTATATTATGGGTTCGGGAAGTACTGTAGCCGCTATTATGGATGAGTTAGCTCTGGACAATACCCTGTTGGGGATAGATGTTATTTTAAATAACAGACTTATTGCCGCTGACGTGACTTCCAGTCAGCTAATGGCCTTGTTGAAGACCTATGAGGATTTACCACGGACGCTTTATGTTACCGTAATTGGTGGTCAGGGCCATGTATTCGGACGAGGAAACCAACAGTTAACCCCTGAGATTCTTAAACAGATAGGTAAATATAATATTCAGATAATTGCCAGTAAGAATAAAATTAGCTCCCTTGAAGGCCGACCGTTGATTACCGATTGTGGCAATGAGGATGTGGATCAATGGTTATCAGGAAGATGGGGAGTGCTGGTTGGCTATCACGAAACGCTACTTTATCCATTGCATTAAGTCTACCGGGTATAGTCCTTAAAGAAAACATGGATATTTAATTGAACTTTATACAAGGGCGTATTAACCTGTTAGCGTTGCTGTAACTGCTCCCTGTAATCTGGGTTCAGCTTAACAAAACTCACTCTATCTAAGGAGAATAATAAAATGAAAGATATCCTGTTTTTTGATAAAATGTTGACCCCGAAAATCATTACATTTGTTTACTGGTTAGGCTTAATTGCCGTTGTTATAACAAGTTTGCGTGAGATGTTCAGCGATTATGGTTCGTTTCTAAATGGTATTGGCATGCTTATAGGAGGCCTGATAGCTGTTAGAATCTGGTCTGAACTGTTAATCGTTTTATTTAAAATTAATGATAATTTACAAGATATCGCTGATAAAAAATAATCCAGGTAAAGTTAAGTATAGCTGTGGGGTCGTTAACCGTAACAAAGCTGTTACCTCATGGCTGGTCTTTCGTTTTCTGAAAAATCTGATTTTTATCAGTCTATGGTAAACTCAGGAGAAATGCTATGAATGTTGTTATAACAGGTGCGAGTGGCGGTATTGGGTTGGCGTTTGTAAAACAATATAGTCTTCGGGGAGACAAGGTATTTGCTATTTGTCGCAAAGCAAATGCTGAATTAGCGCAGCTTGATGTAACTATTATTGATAAAATGGACATCACCAAAGCTGCAAATATTTCTCAAATCGTACAACAATTGAAAGGGATTCATATTGATATTTTAATCAATAATGCTGGTTTATTGAATAATGAATCGCTGGATTCCCTTATTAATGACCCTTTGTCGGCAAGGAATGAGATCAATAGTCAGTTTCAGGTTAATGCTCTGGCACCATTATTGTTAAGTTCGAGTCTGATAGCTCAAATGGATTCACACTCAAAAATCATATTTATTACCAGCCGTATGGGTTCTATAGATGATAATACTAGTGGTGGCTATTATGGTTATAGAATGAGCAAGGCGGCTTTAAATGCAGGGGCCAAGTCTCTGGCTGTTGATCTGGAACCCCGGAAAATTGCTGTAGGGATTTTCCATCCGGGTTATGTCATTACTAAAATGACTCGATTTACCGGTGACATGACAGCTGAGGAATCTGTTTCAGGACTGATTCGGCAAATTGATACGTTAACCCTGGAAAATTCTGCTCATTTCTATCACAGTAACGGTGAAAAACTACCCTGGTAGCTCTATTGAATGGGTCAATTTGCTGTTTTCCCGCTCTTTCTTCCTGTTTGGAATTGATAAAAACTTGTAACAGAGTTTTAACAGGAGCCAAATTTATTGGCTAAAGTTGACTTCTCGCAGTATTATCAGAGCCGTTTTTTAAGAATATACCTTCTAAATCATTAACATTAGCTAGTTTTAGATGTGTTTAGGGTATAAAAATGAAACCTCTATTTGGAGAAAAAGATGAAATCTTTCGTAACTGGAGCAATTTGTAGTTCAATACTGCTCTTATCCGGGTGTCAATCTGAATCGGATAAACCCATAGAAACTAACAACAAGGTTACAGCCGATAGCAAAGTGGAAGCTATAAAGGCTACAAAGCCAGTTAAATTAACTTCGGGTATTGACTTAAATAACATTGATAAGTCTGTAAGACCTCAGGATGATTTTTATACTTACATCAATGGAGGCTGGTTAAAAACACATGAGATTCCGGCGGATAAAACTTCAATTGGCGCTTTTAATGATTTAAGAGAACAGTCGATTGCTGATGTAAAGGAAATTATTGAAGATGTTTCAAAGCAAACTGATTTGAAACCGGGTTCCGATGAACAGAAAGTGGGTGATTTATTTTCGTCCTATATGGATATGAAGCATAGAAACGAATTAGGTATTAAGCCCATAGAAAATGAAATCAAAAAAATTGCTGCCATAAAGGACAAAAATGAACTCGCCAGTTATTTTGCAGAAGGGCAAATTAAGGGTATTGGTTCACCATTAGCTTTTTATATTGCTATAGATGCCAAAGATTCTTCTCGCTACGCCACACATATCTGGCAGGCTGGTATTGGTTTACCTGATCGGGATTATTATTTTAAAGACGATGCCCGTTCTAAAAAGCTCAGAGAAGATTATGTCAAGCATATAGGCAAGATGTTTCAACTTGCTGGATTTAACAACCCGGAAAAGTCGGCAAAAAAGATTATGGCATTAGAAACTCGTCTGGCCAAATACCATCGTGATCGCCGTGAAAATCGAGACAGTGAAAAGCGCTATAATAAATTTCTGGTCGGTGATTTGAATAAACTGACCGATCAATTTAACTGGACTGACTACCTCAAAGCCCAGGGTGTTGCTGATCAAGTTGATATTATTATCAATCAACCTGAATTTATCGAAGGTTTTGGTAAAATTTTTGCTGACACTTCTCTGGAGGACTGGAAAACCTATCTGGACTGGAATCTGATTAATGCCACAGCAGGAATGTTAACGGAAGATCTGGATAATCAGAATTTCGATTTTTACTCTCGAACCCTCAATGGCAGAAAAGAACAACGTCCTTTATGGAAGCGTGGTGTGGGCGTGGTGAATCGTGCTCTGGGTGAAGTGATTGGTAAAATATATGTAAAGCGGCATTTTAACCCTGAAGCCAAAAAGCGTATGACGCAACTGGTTGAAAATCTGAGAGATGCCTATAAAGTCAGTATCGAGAAGCTGGACTGGATGTCTGACAAAACCAAAGAAGCGGCGATTAAAAAACTCAAAGCCTTTACCCCTAAAATTGGCTATCCTGATCGATGGAAAGATTATTCCGGTATCAAGATATCTAAAGATGATTTGATCGGAAATCTACTTAGTACACGTTTAGATGGCCATAAAAAGAACTTACAGAAACTTCATGATCCCATTCATAAGTGGGAATGGGGTATGACGCCTCAAACGGTAAATGCCTATTATAATCCAACGCAAAACGAAATCGTTTTTCCAGCGGCTATATTACAACCGCCATTTTTTAATATGAAAGCTGATGATGCCGTGAATTATGGTGGTATTGGCGCTGTTATCGGTCATGAAATGGGACACGGTTTTGACGATCAGGGTAGTAAATTTGATGGTGAGGGTAACCTCAACAACTGGTGGAGTGACAGTGATTTAGCCGAGTTTAAAAACAGGACAACTAAGTTGGTTAATCAATATGCAGGATATAAGGTTTTTGATGACTTAAATGTTGATGGCAAATTAACTCTGGGCGAAAACATTGGTGATTTATCGGGCGTTACTATTGCCTATAGAGCCTATAAAATGTCTTTAAATGGTAAGGAAGCCCCCGTTATTGATGGTTTAACCGGTGATCAGCGCTTTTTCATGGGTTTTGCACAAATCTGGCGTGGAAAAAGGACGGAAAAAGCGCTGAGAAATCAGGTAGCGACCAATCCTCATTCTCCTGGTAAATTCAGAGCATTGGGAGCGCTTTCAAATATGCCTGAATTTTATAAAGCATTTAACTTAAAAGAAGGTGATGCCATGTACATCAAACCTGAAGATAGAGTTAAAATCTGGTAATTGAATGGAAGTACCTGAAAAGGAGATGCATTTTGCATCTCCTTTTTTTATATTTAAAATAATTGCATCTTCAAATGGAACGAGTATATTTATGGGTGAAGAAGTAGATTTTATCGTGTTTAAGACGTAGCAATTCAGCGTTAGTTAATAGAGGCATCTTTAGGATGTTTTTCTGGAGAATCAATGGATATAGACAAACCCCGGGTATTAGTTGTAGATGATGAACCCTTAAATCTGGAAATTATGGAGGATTACCTTGAAGATCTTCACTGCAGCACAATAAGTAAAAATAATGGTGTAGAGGCCTGGGATTATCTGCTGTCGCAGAAAACTGACATCGATATTATTTTATTAGACAGGATGATGCCGGGCATGGATGGTTTAACCTTATTAAAAAAAATAAGGCAACATGAACGGTTTAAGTCAATTCCGGTGATTTTGCAAACCGCAATGATTACTGAGCAGGATGTTATCGAAGGTATGCAGGCTGGAGCTTATTATTATCTGACTAAACCTTTTTCTGCTGAAATGTTAAATTCAGTTTTATCAACCGCACTGCATGATAGGAAACAGTTCGTAACTCTCCAGAATCAGTTGAAACAGCAAAATAAAATTTTTGGTTTGATGCAGCAGGCAGAATTTCAATTTAGAACCTTAGAGGATGTTAACACTCTGTCTCTCATTATAGCTAATGCCTGCCCAAAATCTGAACTGGTGGTTACAGGATTAGCAGAAATTATGATAAATGCAGTTGAACACGGTAATCTTGCTATCAGTTATGAAGAAAAATCGATTTTAATTAAAACTTCAACCTGGCGAGAGGAAATTCTGAAAAGGTTAAACATGAAACAATACAGGGATAAAAAGGCTAACATAAAATTTTTGAGAACCGAGGAGGAAATCTGCATAATTATCCAGGACTCAGGGGAGGGATTTGACTGGAAAAAATTTATCGAATTTGATTCAAACCGTATTCTTGATTCACATGGGCGAGGCATTGCCATGGCAAAAAAGTTTTCTTTTTCTGATATGAAATTTAATGAATCTGGTAATTCAGTGACCCTATATATCTATCCATAATCGTTTCAATCTCAGGTTAGCTATTTTATAATTGTATCCATTCACTAATTTAAATCACCAAAACAGTTCCAGCTGTGATGGTGATTTATACCCTTATCCAGATTAGCGTTATTTGCCCTGTTTGATCGAATCCAGGGCATGCTGTATAGCGTCAAAAATTAACTGGTCTGCTTCTATCTCATTATTTTCCGGGATATCCCAGTCCATGGCTTTTCGATATTTTTCGACCAATTTGCGCA
>DRNA01000024.1 GCA_011322365.1 Aeromonadales bacterium
AAAACGATTTCAGCTTATAGTCATTATCTTATTGGTATTATCTATTGTTTTTACCCTGGTAATATCGCGAATTGTTCTTCCTCCTAAAGCAAGAAAACAGGCAGAAATTCCCGAGCGTATGGTAAAGATGGTGTTGGAGCAGAAAAAGAAAATTGTGCCACCTCCACCACCTCCTGAGCCGGAACCAGAACCTGAACCTGAACCGGAGAAGGAAAAACCAAAAGAGAAGAAGCCTGAAGAAAAGAAGCCAGTTGAGAAAAAACCGGAAGAAAAAATACCTGATCGTGAAAAGGCCAGGGAAGTTGCTCAACAGCAAATGGCAGTATTTGACGCATTAGCTGATTTAAGAGACGTTGCGCCAATTGATAAAATTGATCAGAATAAACAATTATCTATTGGTGAAACCAAAGCTAAGACTGTTGAACGAGATATGATTACCAACAATGCCAAGAAAAGTAGTGGTGGCGTCAGGGTAGGTACAGCAAGTCATGGTATTGCAGGCACTGGCTTAACGGGTGGTGGTAGTCAGACAGTAACCAGTAACCTGGCGTTGACACGACAGAAGCAGAAAAAACGAGCGAATGCTTCAGGTAAGACACAAAGACCTTCTGAGAATATTGAACAGTATATGGATAGAAATAAAAGTGCTTTCTTTGCTTTATATAATCGTGCCCTTAGAAGGAATCCGGGTATGGAAGGCGAGGTTATTTTTAGAATTACCATCCTGCCTTCCGGAAAAGTTTCAAAAGTGACCATCGTATCCAGTGGACTGGATAATAAAAAATTAGAGTCTAAATTGAAAGCAAGAATTCGACTGATTAATTTTGGTGCACTGAAAGTAGAAACCTGGTCAGATAACTATCGCATGACCTTTTTACCCTCTTAGCAAGTAGATATGAACGCTAAATTGTTATTAACAGGGTTAGGTATTTTGTTACTTAGCCCTTTTTTATTGGCCGCAGATACCCAAAGAAATACTACAACAAAAGGCTTCTGGCTGGATCATAAATTTAATGTGATGGGCACTCAGGCCAGGGTCAGATTGTGGACTAAAAATAAAACACTAGCCGACATTGCTTTAGAAAAAGTTGAGCAGCTTATGGTTCATGTAGATGTCACCATGAGTCCGTTTAAGGAAAGTTCCCTGCTCTCTAAAGTTAACAGGGAAGCCGCTGACCATCCAGTAAAAATTTCAGCTGAACTTTTTTCAGTTATTGACCAAGCCCAACAGATAGCAAAATTAACCCATGGCGCATTTGATATCAGTTTCTCAAGTGTTGGATACCTTTATGATTATCGGGAACATTTGAAACCTGATGAGGAACAGATCAAAAAGCGATTGAAATTGATTAATTATCATTCGATTATTCTGGATAAAAAACATTCAACTGTATTTTTCAGAAAAAAGGGTATGCGAATAGACCTGGGAGGAATTGCAAAAGGGTATGCCATTGACCTGAGTATCCAGGCCCTGAAAGATATGGGTATTAAAGAAGCGCTGGTCACCGCAGGTGGGGATACTTTTGCACTCGGTGATAATGGTGGACACTACTGGAAAGTCGGTATAAAACATCCTAGAACTGAGTCAAAAGTTGTGACCGTTATTCCTGTTGCTAATGAAGCGATTTCTACTTCCGGGGATTATGAACGGTTTTTCATGCAGGACGGTAAGCGTATTCATCATATTATCAATCCTGAAACGGGCAAATCTGCATCTGAGGTGCAAAGTGTGACCATTATTGCCGATAGAAGTATACTGGCAGATGCACTATCCACCAGTGTATTTATTCTGGGAGTGAAAAAAGGTCTGGCACTTATCGAAAACATGAAGGATGTTTCTGTGATCATTGTTGATAACACCGGTAAATTATTTTATTCATCCGATCTGTTAAATCCTGAAAATTCCCCATAGTGAAAAAATCAATCCAGAATCCAGCTGTTTATAACCATTAAATTATGCTGTTAATCCAACAGGATAGCTTCCTAGACTGTAAATGCGGGGGCCAGACCAAAACCCCAGAAAAGTATGGTGATGGCAAACATGCCAATCACCATGACCATAGCGACTGTTAATATAGAACTGGCAAAAAGATAACCTTTGTCCTGATCAGTATCCATCATAATTGGTACACCAATAAATAATAATTTTACTGCGAAAGCTATGGCAAACAAGGTCAACAGAGTGTCAACCCATAGCACAGGATATAGTGCTGCAAAGCCAACAAGAAATAAAGGCGTAGCGCTATAGGCCGATAATGCCACGCAACGATCCAGTGAAGGTTTTCCACCATAGGTTTCAGCCATCCACTTAATTAAAAGACCCATCACAACCACAGCACCCGTAATCGCAAAAAAGGCAGCAATAGATAACAACATTGCACTTTCAGAAGTTAATTTTACGATTTTTTCTCCTACCAGTCCCCAACCCACGTAAGAAGCACCGATAAAAGCGGATATGGTGGGAATTAATGCCATAGGAACAACAAACAGCAATAGTGTTTTCACTACGGTGTTATTTTGACTGGCAATATCCTTCCACTCTGATTCGGGTGCATAAAGAAGGTTAAAAACATTTTTCATCATCATCGGGAAATATCCTGCATAGCACATTTATAAGTATAATAACTCTCTATGTTGTTAATCTGCAAATAAGTTTTTAATCATCAACCCCGAGGTCTTTTTTAGGTAGCTGTAATAATGAAGCAATGAGCAATCCGGCTACCAGAGAAATAGCGATTAAGGCAACATCAAAAGCAGTTTGTAATGCGGTAAGGATGTCATTTTGAATTAATGACAGAATACTTTTATAGCCAACAGAACCGGGAACCAGAATAATCAATCCTGGCATTAGAATAAGGGCTCCCGGTTTATTGTAACGCCGGGAAATTACTTTAGCTGTTAATCCCACCATAATCGCTCCAAAGAACGCTCCCAATGAAGCGCCTAAAAAGGGTGTCGAGTATCTGACAGTAGCGAATGCAATAATAGCTGCCAGTAAAAACCACGGGGCTTCCTTTGTTCTGGCCTCAAATAGAGGAACCAGTCCAATCACCGCAACTACTACCGCAATCCAGATGCTCAATTCAGAAACTGCTGACATTTGTATTTGTGGTATTGAACCAAAGATGTGCTGTCCAATCTCAACGCCTATGGCGGATCCAAATGCAAGTTGTACAAAAATAATCGCTGAACCAAATAATCTTGCAGTTCCGGAAACCAGATTTTCAGTAGCCAGTTCAGCCATGGCTATGGTTAGGGAAAGACCTGGTAACAGGATAATTAACCCGGAAATGATCACCACGAAAATTGAAATAGGTTCTGTTAAAAAAGAATTGATAAGAAAAGCAGTTATGGTGGCAACGAATGCACTTACAGCTGGGAATAAAAATCGCAGTAAACGAAACTTTTTGGATTGAGTCGACATGATGCCAATAACTAATCCTATAATAGAAGCCGCCACTATTTCACCTGCTCCGCCAGAGAAAATACGAGCGATTCCCGCCGATACCATGGCAAATGCTAATACTATGATGCCCGGAGAATAAAGAGGTTTGCTTTTATCGATTTTTTTTAGAATCTTCTGACCTTCTATAGAAGATATCTCCTGTGCAATTACCTGCTGGGCTACCTGTGTTGTCTTTTGTAATCGTTCCATATTGACTTCACCGGG
>DRNA01000025.1 GCA_011322365.1 Aeromonadales bacterium
ACGGTATTGGAACCGACTGGGCCGGTAGTGAGATGATGGCAATGATTGCCGGAGCCATTGGTTTTACACTATTAATCGTATGGTTTTTCAGAACCATTAAAAACGCGGGGCAATGACAGCTAATAGCAAATCCATGAATGAATTGGCTGCTAAAGAAAAGGGCAATTTAAGCCCCGCATCTAATTGAAACTGGCACACCATTTAGAGCCGCATTGCCGGATACTTTATCGATAAACAGTTCATCAGTGAGGACATTGGTATTCACCCCGGCATGTTGCTCTGCAATGGATAATTTTACGCCTTCTAATTGATGTCCCCAGCCGTGGGGGATACTGATAACGCCGGGCATCATTTCCTCGGTCACGGCTACCGGTATACTGATTTCACCAACTCTGGATTTTACCAAAATAGTGGCACCGTCAGTAATCTCTCGTTTTGATGCGTCATCAGGATGAACAAAGGCCAGGCAGCGAGGCTTTCCTTTCACCAATCGATAACTGTTATGCAGCCAGGAATTGTTGGTTCGGGGATCGCGCCGACCAATGAGTAATAAATCAAATTCATGTTCTTCAGCTTTTGATTGTTGGAAAAACTGCTGGTTGAGACGTTTCAGATCCTTTACGCAGACCTCGGGTGCCAGATGGATCATTTTATCCTCGGTAAACAGTCTATCCGGGATGCAGGGTTGTAGCGGGCCTAAATCGATTCCGTGAGGTTGCTTTTTAAGCTTTTTCAAATTGAGTTGATGGGATTTACCGTAGGGTCCTTTTTTCAGTTGATGATTGATTACCCATTCAGCGCCCAGTTTCTTAAACAACTCTGTTTTCATGCGGCCAATAATTTTTGAACCCAAAGTTGGCTTCTGCATTCGGTGAGCCAGTTCAAGAAAAATCTCGGTATCAGTTAACGAACCCTTATCAGGTTTAAATAGCGCACCTGAAAATCGCGAAGTATTTTGAATAGCAAGAGTATGGAAGACAATATCATATTGTGGGCGTTCCAGTGGGGAGGGCGGCGGTATAATAATATCGGCGTGACGGGTGGTTTCATTGATGTAAAAATCAATGCAGGCCATAAAGTCTAATTCTTGCAGAGCCTTATCTAATTTTTGCGCATTAGGTGTACTTAAAACAGGATTGCCGGCATTGGTAATCAGTGCTTTGATTTGGCCTTCACCCTCAGTAAGAATTTCTTCCGCCAGTGTAACGACAGGAAATTCACCATTAAAGTCGGGGAGTTTTCGTACGCGGGAAAATTTATCAGCAAAGCCGGTTCTTTTTTTCTGCTGTGGTTTTGAATTACTTTTAGTTGTTGATTTCTTAGATTTTTTTCGGGCTAAAAAATCAAATGCGGGTTGGCTGAACATGGTACCACCGGGAAAATCAAGATTACCACTGAGCACATTAAACACCACAATAAGCCATTGTGTTAGCGTACCGTACTCATGGGTTGAAACGCCAATGCGACCGTAGCAGGTGGCACTTTTGGCCTGACAGAAATCTTTCACCAGTTGTCTGATTTGTTCAGTGTTTATACCGGTAATATCAGCTACCTTTTCTGGTGGGTAATCTTTTACTAATTCCCTGATTTTTTCCATATCTTTGCAATAGGCGGCCACTGACCCCAGCGTTTGTAAATTCTCGGCAAACAGTACCTGCAACATCGCCAGTAATAAAAGTGCATCGGTGCCTGGTTTAATAAATAAATGTTGGTCGGCCATGTTGGCGGTTTCTGTTTTTCTTGGATCAATAACTATCACTTTTCCATTTCGCTGTTGAATTTTTTTCAGACGTTTCTTTACACCAGGTGCCGTCATTAAACTGCCATTAGAAACCACTGGATTGGCTCCAATAATAATAACAAAATCCGTACGATCAAGATCAGGCAGAGGAATTAACAGGCTGTGGCCAAACATCAATAGAGAAACCAGTTGTTCGGGGAGTTGGTCCACTGAAGTTGCAGAAAAATGATTACTGGTTCGGATAGAGCGCACAAATGATGAGGCAAAAATCATGGCTTCTACATTATGTACAGTAGGGTTACCCTGATAGACCGCGACTGCATTTTTGCCGTGTTGCTTTTGAATATTTTTAATTTTATCGGTAACAGTATCAAAGGCTTCATCCCATGAAATTTGCTGCCACCCTTCGCTGGTTTTTTTTACTGGCATGCGTAGCCTGTCGGGGTCATTATAAAGATCCTGAAGGGCGATGGCCTTTGGGCAGATATGACCTTTACTTAAGGGGTCTTTTTTATCACCTTTGATAGAAATGATTTCACCATCTTCCAGCGTCAATTCCAGTCCACAGATGGCTTCGCATAAATTACAGGCGTGGTAACAGGTTTGCTTCATGATTATGCTCTGATATGTTGTTGTTCTAATAAGTATAAAGAGTAACAGATTCGCATGGGGCTTGTCTTTAATGTAAAATCTTAATCCAGTAAATAACAATACAATATAAAGGAAATACAATTCATGTCATTAAGTGAAAGCAATCTCTTTAAACCCTTTGAATACGGCACCTTAAAATTACGCAATCGTGTGGTGATGGCGCCCATGACCCGTACCTTCAGCCCGGATGGGGTCCCGAATGATCTCAATGTTGCTTATTACCAACTTCGTGCTAAAAATGAAGTGGGGCTTATTGTGACTGAGGGCACCTGTGTCGGTCATAAGGCTGCTAATGGTTATCCCAATGTTCCTTATATTTATGGTGAAGAAGCCCTGGCTGGCTGGAAAAAAGTGGTGGATGCAGTGCATGCTGAGGGTGGTAAAATTATTCCTCAAATCTGGCATGTTGGAGCGATTAGAAAAGCCAATACTAAGGCCGGACCTGATGAAACCATACCTGGATACAGTCCTTCCGGTCTGGTGGCAAAGGGAAAAGAGTCTGGTGTTGCCATGTCCCATGATGATGTACTTGAAACCATAGAGGCTTTTGTGAAAGCAGCAGAAGATGCACAGGCTATTGGCTTTGATGGGGTTGAAATTCATGGCGCACATGGCTATCTGGTGGATCAGTTTTTCTGGGAAGAAACCAATCAGCGAGATGATGAGTTCGGTGGTGATATAGCCGGCCGAACAAAATTTGCTGTAGATATCGTAAAAGGTATTCGTGAGCGTTGTGGCAAAGATTTCCCTATTATTTTACGGTTTTCGCAGTGGAAACAACAAAATTATGCAGCAAAACTGGCGCAAACAGTAGATGAACTCAAAGAATTTCTAACCCCATTAGTTGATGCCGGTGTGGATATTTTCCATTGTTCTACTCGACGATTCTGGGAGCCGGAATTTGCAGGGTCGGCTCTTAATCTGGCTGGCTGGACAAAAAAACTCAGTGGACAACCCTCCATTACTGTAGGCAGTGTTGGCCTGAATAACAGCTTTATAGACGAAGAAAAGCGCGACATGGTGGACGAATCACAGGTGGCAAAAGAGTCATTGGAAAATCTGGAAAAACGTCTCGATAATGAGGAATTTGATCTGGTTGCCGTGGGCAGGGCATTGATTGAAGATCCCGAATGGGTCATAAAAATTCGGGAAAACCGACTGGATGAATTAAAAGGTTATTCTAAGGCATCACTGGCAAAACTGGTTTAGGCGTGGCTAAAATACCTACCCATAATCTTAAATGTTTTCAGATTATGAGTAAGACTGTTTTTCTATAGATTACCATTATCAAAGTTACGATAGGGAGCACTCCTGTTTCTGGGATAAACAGGTCTGGGACCTTCTCCAGCCAGCCCGATGCCTACAAATCCATTATTATTTCCAGGCATGCGCCGGGAAACTGCATCGGCCGTACGTAAACTTAACTTGCATCCCCAGGATTTAGCATCGGCACGAAGGCGCTCGTTGGTGGCGTTAACAGTCACAGTAATGGTTCCATTATAGGCCCCACCCCTCAGGTTAAAGGGCTGACTGGTTCCCTCTCCCACCTGGGGGGTTGCTGCATAACGGCCGCGTACGGTGCTGACCACACATCTTACTCTTCCCTGAGCAATATTCGGATGCATGTGGCTCAACTTTACCGGCACCTGAAAAGTAAAGTCAGCTGCCCAACTGGAAGCGGGCAGGGCGATGAGTAGTAACGAAAGTTTTATAAACTGCTTAAAAGTGGTTTTCTTTTTATTCCTGCTTACAGGATTTGTTGTCTGTAGATTTCTCATATTGAGCTCCTTAATGTTTACCGCTGGATTTGCCGGTAATCGTTAATATTTTGGTACGAATGTTTTTCGGGGTAAATGGGGCTATTGTGTTCGCATCAGTCCCGCTTCCGGTAATGGTTAACAATTGTGTTTTTATGCCAACGGGTGTAAAGCTCGCCACCTGATTACTTTGACTGTCTTTGCCTGTAATGGTTAATAATCGGGTTCGAATAGTATTACTTTTATTTAAACTCCCCAATCTTACCGGCGTATTTGCAGGCGAACCAAACACGTTAGTTTGTTGGCTGATATTAGCCACATTAATTTCTGGAGAAGATTGAGTACCGGTGATGGTTAATTTTCGCGTGGTGATGTTAACGGGTGTGAAGGCTTTAACCGCTGTGGTTTCATTGCCTTTGCCTTCAATAGTGAGTATTTTAGTTTTTATACGAACGGGTTTGAATACAGCCACCTGATTGGTTTTACCATCAGCTCCGGTAATGGTTAACGTACGCGTCCTGATAGTGTTTACGCGAGTCAGCCCTTTGGATGATTTTAATTTGCCTTTTACACTAACGCCCGGCACTTTAATTGTACGCTTTTGAGCAGGATTAAAGATTGATTGGGCCTGAGAGGGCAAACTCTGGGTGAAAATAACGCAGCCAGTCACCAGCATAGCTAGCACTAGCCTGACAGTTTGTCGGTTGTTGTTCGATAGAAAAAGTGTTCTTTCCATCTCGTTCTTTTACCCTGTATATTTTGATTGTGGTTTATTCTATACAATCCGGATAGCCTCCGAAATTACCGGAAAAGGTGATATTGATGTTATTATTTGGTGTAGTTAAAGACATTATCTATTCAATTTATGGGTAGGCAGGATGGTGGTAGGATAGATGAGCATGAAAAAAATAGCGGTCATCGGTAGTTTTAATCGCGATATGATCATCCAGGTAAGTCACATTCCTGCCAGAGGCGAAACCGTGGGTAATGGCCGTTTTTCCGAGGCTTTTGGTGGTAAAGGTGCTAATCAGGCGCTGGCTTGCGCGAGGGCTGGTGGAAGTATCATTTTTGTCTCTTCCGTGGGCCTGGATAGTGTCGGTAATCAGGCGATTCAGCAATTTGTTGCTGAAGGTATTGAAACCCGCTTTATGCGTCAGACGGATATAGAGAATACCGGTACTGCTTTTATTTTTGTGGGTGATGATGGTGAAAATTCTATTGCAGTAGCTCCCGGTGCTAATGAGTATTTGCAAGACCCCTTAATTGATGAGGCAAGTGGAGAACTGGCAACAACTGCTTTCATTCTGATGCAGCTGGAAATTCCATTTTCAACGGTGGAGTATGTGCTGGACAAAGCGCAGCATTGGCAGGTGCCAGTGATATTAAATCCAGCACCAGCCAGATCGTTATCTGATGCTGTATTAGCAAAAGTCCATACCCTGATACTTAATGAAACCGAAGCGGAAATAATCAGTGGAGAGAAACTTTCAGAAAAAAAAGCACTGCAAACAATCACCAGACAATTAATCGGTAAAGGTCCACAAATTGTTATCATCACCCTGGGTAGTCAGGGTGCCTATGTGGCCAGTGAAAATTTCAATGGTCTTATCCCAGGTTATAAAGTAGAGACAGTGGATACTACCGCAGCGGGTGATGTATTTTGTGGTGCTTTCACCACCGCAATCTGCCATGATCTGCCACTAGCTGATGCAGTAAAATTCGCCAATGCAGCCGGCGCACTCGCCACCACGAAATTAGGCGCACAATCATCTGTACCGTATAAAAAAGAGATTGAAGCGTTATGGAAGAAAAAATAGCATATAGCGGTTAATAATGAATATGTTGTGTCACTTTAGTCCATTTGTAACATAACTTGTCATCCCGACCTTGTGGAGGGATCTTGAAGCTTCAAGATCCCTCCACAAGGTCGGGATGACACTAAAATTTTCTACTGGAACTATAAAATTTTCTGATAATAAGTCCCTAGTTATTATTTATGAACACAGAATAACAAATACGCTGATACGAGGCATTTTCAATGAAAAACCAAACCATCACACAAAAACTTAAAAATGCCATCAGAGGTATCGCCTTTACCTATAAAACTGAATCCAATTTCCGCTTACATTGCCTCAGTGCCATTGTTGTTATCATTGTGCTGATCATTTTCCAGCCGCAATGGATCTGGTGGGCACTGATCATTATCTGTATTGGACTGGTGATAGCCGCTGAGCTAATCAACACCGCCCTGGAAAACCTTATCGACCACCTGCACCCGGAAATTCATCCGGAAATAGGCAAGGTAAAAGACATTATGGCAGGCATGGTGTTAGTCCTTAGCCTCACTGCGATCATAATTGCCCTGTTTGCTGTTCTGGATACGGTGAAAGCATAAGGGTAAATGATGTTTGCGTTATTTTCAGGTCAGTTATTGCTTATTTCAATAAAAGTTGAAATTTACTCTTTTGTACATTATGATTTAATGTTCATTAATAATGAAC
>DRNA01000026.1 GCA_011322365.1 Aeromonadales bacterium
AATACAAAGGTGAGGGTACATCTACCGCTGCCCCGGGATAAACGTTCTGGCTCCAGGTGCCCCCCATAAAGTCCCGGCGTTCAAGAATCAGGTAATCATCAAAACCCTGTCGATTTAGATTAATGGCCGCCATTTGTCCGCCGAAACCACTGCCGATGATAATCACTTTGTAGTGTTGAGTCATAATGTAGTGGTTTTGGTGAGTATTATCAGGGGGTAATTCTAGAACATTAAGTTCTATTTAAAAAGCGTTATTAGCTCCTGTGTGAGTAACATTAGTTAATGATGCTAATCCATACAGGGATAAAATCTATCATTATTGCGATTGAATATAGCGTGAAAAGCACAAAAAAAACACTAAAAAAAATTGGATTACTGGTTCCGATAATTATCTCAGTATATTTAACAGGCTGTATCTATTCAGGTCCTTCTGAATCGGGTTATTTTGATAAGGTGGCCGATAAATCTCTAATGAAAAAAGATGGTAACGATAAGTTGTCAATCAATTGGGTTGCTTTTCAAAACAAACATAAGAATACGGTGATATCTATTGACGCAGAGGCAACAGTAAATATTCATTATGTTGAAACCGGCGATAAAGATAAAGTTGCGGTTTTATTTGTACATGGCACGCCCGGTAGCTGGGATAATTTCTGGAAATATCTGCTCATTAAACCACTTAAAGATAAGGCTCATCTGGTTTCTGTTGACAGACCGGGATGGGGTGATTCCAGCTGTAAAAAGCCCACAGGTGAAAGCTGTTTTTTCCCGATATTAAAAACACAATCTCGTTATTTAAGCACTTTAATCTCAAAATTAAGTCAAAAAAAACATAACAAAGGAGTTATTCTGGTGGGATGGTCATTAGGTGGTCCTTTAATTGCACAATTAGCGTATGATAATCCTGAGACAATCAAAAGCCTTATTTTTATTGCCGCCCCTTTTGATGCAAGACTTTCTTATCCCCGTTGGTATAACCGATTGAGTCAGATGTTTTCCTGGTTTGTGCCGGAAGAAATCAAAAAAGCCAATGATGAAATGTTACCTCTGGCTGATCAATTAAAACAGATGGAGCCTGTCTGGTCATCCATTGAAGTGCCAGTCTGGATAATACAGGGATCAAAAGATGATCTGGTCGACCCAAAAAATATAGATTTTGCAAAAACGATTTTCAGACAAAATACTGCCTCGTTTATCCAACTGCCTGAAAATGGACATTTAATTGTCTGGGAGAAACGTTCAATTGTGGTTGAAAGTATTTTACAGGCCATAAGATTTACAAAAAAAGAATAAAGCTGTTCTTTATTCAGAGTAATCAGTATACCCATAGTATGGTTTCGAATTAATACTATTTCACTGATTTTTATATTCATCTATTTCTACACTACGGCTTCTATCATTAGCCTGTTTAACGGCGGCTAGCATGGCATCTAATGTTTTCCGATGGAATACTTTTCCATTGGCTATTACGGTGTCAATACTTTTGCTGTTGGCTATATTGATTAAAGGGTTTTTATCCAGCAATACTAAATCGGCACGGTATCCTGATTTTATCATGCCTGATTTCTGTTTCATCCATTGTGCAGGTGCCCTGCTAGCTGATAGTAGTGCCTGGCTGTTGCTCATGCCTGATTTTGATAAGGAAATCAGTTCATCGTGCAGGGAAAATCCAGGTACAGCAACTGGCACATTGGCATCGGTCCCAGCTAAAATGATGACCTGTTTTATTACCATGGCCTTTAAAAGGATTTGATGAGCTTTGGCATAGGTGCGCCAAAAGCTAACTGTACGTTTTTTCTGTCGGACTGATATAGAATCCGGTAAACGGTAAATATTGGCATCGGGTAACCACCCCATGGCTCTTGAAGTTAGCGGTGATAGTTCTGCTATCCCGGGATTAACATAGGCTAATTTAACTTGCTTGAGTATTTTGTCTAAATCTTGTTTTTGTCTAACGAAATTTTCTGTGAGCCACAAAGTAGAAACAAAAGCTATTTTATGTCGTACTAAATTGTTGGCAATAACATTACTACGAGACTGAACAAATTTTAGAAATTCATCAGCATTGTTATCATTATACCCGCCAAACTCTCTGATCAGAGCTTTCACTAATTCTTCAATATGATCCAATTCTTTTTGATTAGAACGCCAGACCTCTTCAAGTTTCATGTTTATGGGTGTGTGCCCAAGCAGTGGGGTAGCTGCTTTTTTTGTGGCCTGACTTAATGCCCAATAATCTTTGTTGTTGATAAAGGTATAAGTTTTTATCGCATCGTATCCTTGATGAACAAACTTTTGCACTACACTGTCAGCACTATTAAAAGAATTGATGCTGGTGATTTTCATGGCCCATTTTTGAAACCATGCTGAAATGATACCATTGCTATTGATGCGGGATGAGGCGACAAACATTTTGGGTCCAACTCGACCTGCCTTAATTTCTTCACGCCATTTTAAATGTTCTAAGCTGCCATTTAATTCACGGATTTGCGTAACACCATTGGCAATATACAACAACAAGTCATTCGAACTTTGCCATAGGTGTATGTGCGAATCAGTTAATCCTGGAATTAAATATTTTCCCGTGCCATCAATTATTGTTAAGGTTTTATCCAACTTAATTTCAGTTCCAACAGCTGTTATCACCCCTTTTTTGATTATTACTGTTTGGTTTGCAACCATCTGTTTGCCATCGGTCTGTAGAACATTGACATGTACAATGGCAGTATCTTGTTGTGGAACATTAAACTGAGTGGAATCCACAACTTGCGTGTGTGACCCCCATAAATGGTTGATTTGATAATCCACATAGAAATAAGCAATGATGCTTAATAGTAACAGAGATAAGCTAATACGTTTCGACCATTTTTTGATGGTTGTTTTTTTCATTGTTGTACTCGAAGTGGTAAATAAAGAGTGCTCAGTTTATGAATAACTGGTTGTTTGAGCTAGTCATAAGCGGGGAAATGCTGGGCGATTGTGGGGTTTATGTTGTTTTAGTTCTTTAAGAGGAACTGATCTCACTTCTAAATTCAGAAGGCGTCATGCCTTCACTGGATTTAAAAGCCCGATTAAATGTAGACAAGGAATTAAAGCCATTGTTTAAGGCAATGGAGAGAATAGGAATATGAGCTTTAGTCGTATTCGCTAACTCTTTTTTAACAGCAGCAATCCGATAGCCATTGATAAAGGTGCTGAAATTATCAAAACCCAGGATTTGGTTGATAAATTCACGCAGGCGATAACTGTTAACACCTAGTCGTTTGGCGAGAGATTGAATGGAGAGTCCGTTTTCTAAGTAGGCGCGGTTTTCGATGATTTCTGTATCGAGTTTTTGCTTTAATTCAGTATCGCGAGCATTAAGAATTTTCCCCTTATTTTTCACCTCATCAAAGGCCAAAGCCTGTGCATTCATTTGCATTAACCAGTAACTCACCAAAAAAATAATGGGCCAGATGGCAATAATGCTGACGGTGGGCTGATAGATGTTATATTCATAATGCTTAAGGATATAGAAGCTAAATCCAGTGATAATAATGGTCATAATTGCGGTGATATAAACCAATAGAACTCGAAATTTGCGGCGTTTAGATATTAAGTCATCATTACGTTCGATCAAGGTAACAATAACCAGGTGCAACACCAGAGCGATAGGTGAAATATTAACCACCCAGGCCCACCACAAGGGCAAATGGTCAACAAAGCGAAACTGTACCAGGCGTTCCATCAAGATAAAAAAGCTATAGACAATAGCAATAACAACATAGGGTAAGCCTGGTTTAAAATCTTTTTTAAACAAAGATAAAACGAAAAACCAGACAAATACAAAAAAAGGCACATCCAAAATTCTAAAGCTTAATTTCAAGTAATAAGGCAATTGATACCTATCTGGAATAAATCCCAAAAAGTAAAAAATTAAACTCAAAAAAGCCCAATAGAAAAAAACTGAAGTTGTTGATTTATTTAGATCACGCAAGCACAACAGGCACATAAAAAGCATCAGCCCAATACCTGTAAAACGAAAAAAAGCGTCAAGATATAGCATGTTAGCAGTATAGTAATTTATACCATTTAAGTCTATGGACTTTATCTTTAAACGAATAGTATCTCTTTATAAGTAGGTACTTTAGGAAAAAATTATATGTCATTTCGAAAGCTTTCCACATGCCATAGGGAGAGCTTTGGGTGCCGTAGCATAGAGATATGACTCTGCTAATGCTGCTGTTACTGAAAGATTCCTACAGTACAGTCGGAATGACACCCCCCTTTTTAGTTATATTTTTCTTAAGTAGCTGCTTATGATTATTTCTCAGGTATTATATTTTAATGAAATTCAATGAGTTTAAAGTAAGTCCCATCCTTGACTAATCTTTTTTGAGGGTGCAGAGTATGGGCTTTGATTCAGTCATAACTTAAGAGAATAACTATGAATCCTTTACCTGTTGCTACATTTTATTTTAATCGACGTACCTTGTCTAAACTCCTGTCGTTGATTTTGTTACTAGTGATTTTTTCTTTATCTGGTTGTGGAGATACTAATAAAACAGCAGCTGTTAAAGAAAAAAATACAGCAACTGAAACCAGTAAAGATATAAAGCAGAGCAATACTTTAACCGCTAATGATATTGCCCATAAATATATCATAGTGGATACGCACATAGATGTACCCTATCGGTTGGAAGAAAAATACGAGGACGTTAGTCAGACTACAGAAGATGGCAATTTTGATTATCCACGTGCTAAAAAAGGTGGCCTGGATGTACTGTTTATGTCGATATATTTACCTGCTAAATTACAAAAAACTCCCGGTAAAAGTAAAGAACTGGCCGATCATCTGATTGACCTGGTTGAAAAAATAGCTACTCAGTCACCCGATAAATTTGCCATGGCCCCTGATACAAAAACGTTAGAAGCGAACTTCAAAAAAGGGTTGATATCTTTTGCCATGGGCATGGAAAACGGTTCTGGTCTTGAAGGGAAACTGGAAAATCTTCAACATTTCTATGATCGTGGCATACGCTATATTACACTGGCTCATTCTAAAGCCAATAATATTTCTGATTCTTCCTATGACCCTGAAAAACTAAATCATGGTCTGTCTGCTTTTGGAAAAAAACTTATTCCTGAGATGAATCGTTTAGGCGTTATGGTGGATGTTTCACATATTTCAGATGAGGCCTTTTATCAGGTCATGGAATTGAGCCAGACACCCGTGATTGCCTCCCATTCATCGGCCAGATTTTTTACGCCGGGATTTGAAAGAAATATGAGTGATGAGATGATTAAACTGCTGGCAAAACATGGTGGTGTGATACAGATTAATTTTGGTTCAACTTTTATTTCACAAAAATCGGCTGATGATTACAATACCTTTAAAGCTGCTCGAGATGCATTTATGGCGAAAAATAATGTGAAGCAGGATAGCCCGGAAGTGGAGGTATTCGTTAAAGCCTATCGCGAAAAGCATCCACAGGTATTTGCATCAATGGATGATGTCATCGCACATTTCAAGCATGTGATCGATCTGGTGGGTGTTGAGCATGTGGGTATTGGTTCTGATTTTGATGGGGTTGGTGATAGTCTGCCCATCGGTTTAAAAGATGTTTCAGCGTACCCCAATCTTATTCAGGGGCTGTTGGATATTGGATGCAGTGAGCGGGACGTAGAAAAAATCCTGTCAGGTAATATTTTAAGAGTATGGAAACAGGTTGAGAATTATGCCTCAGAGCACCGTCAAACCAGATAACCTGTCAGTGTTATTTAGATTATCGCCAGCGTCCACCTTTAGGTTTTCGTCTGGCGAGGATCCAGCCGATGATTAAACTGATCAAAGCGATACCTCCGCCAGCATAAACCAGATCATAGCGTTTTTTATCACTCAATCTTAACGATTTTTGCTGTTCAATTTGTAGATTATTTTCAAGTTCAGTGACCTGATGTTGTAGTTGTTGATTGCGTTCGGTGATTTGGGTCAGCTGTTGTTTTAGTTGTTGTTCCAATTGCTCGCTATTTGCGTCTTTTTTCTTTAATTGCGACAGTTGTTTCAGTGCCCGTTTCAATCTTGATTTTGCCCCTTCACTATCGACCAGGTACTGGGATTGAACCCAGCCTGTTTTACCTGTCCGGGTTTTAATTTGTGTGGTACCATTTTCTTCATCAATGGCCAGAACTTCTACCGGGTCGCCTGTTTTTAAGCCTTTTTGCATTCGATAGACCGAGGTCGGTCCTGTTCGAAATACCATAGGTAATTCATCAACAATGTATTTATGTATATTTTGAGCGGGCCTGGTTTCTGTTTCTGCTGCGTAAAGCTCAACCGAAATCGTTAATGATGATAAAAGTAAAACAGTTGAAATTGAAGCAAATAGAAAGCGCATAATGAGATTACCTGAAATAATTTAATTAATTCTAGCTAAACTTGACAGCCAGAGGAAGTACCCATATCACAAATTTAATTTTGTGATATTTAAACAGGCTGTCAAAAATTTTAGAGGAAAATACCTTCCAGTATATAGAAGAACAAAATAGCCAGTAAACCACCTGCGGGCAAAGTGACAATCCATGACAGTACAATGGTTCTTAGCACGCCTAGATCCAGAGCGGCAATCCCTCTGGCCAGTCCTACACCGAGTACGGCCCCCACTAAAGTATGTGTGGTGGATATAGGCAGCCCTGTTGAAGAAGCGATAACTACAGTGGTACCTGCTGCGAGTTCAGCAGCAAATCCTCTACTCGGTGTGAGTTCAGTAATTTTTTTACCAATGGTTGCTATCACTCTATGGCCATAAGTCGCTAATCCAATAACGATACCAACGCCCCCAAGTAATAAAATCCAGATAGGTAAGGGGGATTTTGCTGCAATTTCACCGTTGTGTGAAACAATGCTGGCAACGGCGGCAAGTGGTCCAATAGCATTAGCCACATCGTTTGAACCGTGAGCGAAAGCCATACCACATGCGGTGGTTATCATTAAAATAGCAAATATCTTTTCCACATTGGCAAAATGATATTCTCGATCATCATTTTTATCAAAGGTAAGCCGTCGTATAAAAAACACGCCGATCAACGCAATAATAACACCAGCAAGAATCGCTAATAAGATGGAGTTTTGTGTAGAGAAATGAATGCCAACGTGTTTAAGACCTTTAAATAATGTCACCAATGCCAGGATAAAACCGGTGAGAAACATATAAAATGGCACGTAGGTTTTTGCCGCTGAAATGGGATCTTTTTTCTCAAAAATCAGCTTTCGCACACTTAATA
>DRNA01000027.1 GCA_011322365.1 Aeromonadales bacterium
CATGCCCGGCAATACATTCTTTAAGAAAATATTCAACCGCTTTGACATCATGATTAGTGGTTCTTTCTATATCTTTAACGCGCTGCGCCTGTTGTTCATTAAAATCGGCGATAATGGTATTCAATAGTTCATTATCTTTGGCATCAAGGGCAGGGACCTCTGCTATGTCATTATTTTCGGCTAACATCTGGAACCATCGAACTTCAACGATAACACGATTTTTAATCAGGCCGTATTCACTAAAAATCGGTCGCAAACTCTCGGTTTTGCTGGCATAACGTCCATCAACAGGGCATATAGCGGTTAAGCTGGTAAGTTCCATAGAAAGTCCTAAAATAGTTATTTAATATGTGAGACATTCTAACTGATTTATTTGTTTTTTGTCAGTCACTGTTTAAGTGGAATCTTATTAATATACTCATCATCATTTCATCTTTAATTTTTTACTGTATAATTAGCGAAACAAAATGACTGACTGATTGTCATCTCCAGGTCTGTAAATTAGAAGAGGGATTGAGCGTGTTAGAATCTTACCGTAAACATGTTGAAGAACGAGCAAAACTGGGCATTGTGCCAAAGCCACTGAATGCCGAACAAACAGCTGAGTTGGTTGAACTGTTAAAGTCTCCTCCAGAAGGTGAAGAAGATTTTTTACTGGATCTGATAACCAATCGTATACCTGCGGGTGTTGACGAAGCAGCTTATGTAAAAGCTGGTTTTCTTTCGGCCATCGCCAAAGGTGAAACATCTTCCCCTCTTATTAGCAAACAACGGGCAGTTGAATTACTGGGAACCATGCTCGGTGGCTATAACATTGGTACGCTGGTCGAATTACTTGATGATACTGAACTGGCTCAACTGGCCGGTGAACAGTTAAAACATACTCTGTTAATGTTTGATGCTTTTCATGATGTGGCCGCCAAATCCAAATCCGGTAATAAAGTAGCTGAGGAAGTAGTACAAAGTTGGGCTGATGCAGAGTGGTTTACTCGTATGCCGCCACTTGCTGAAAAAGTTACTGTCACAGTTTTCAAGGTGCCGGGGGAAACCAACACCGATGATCTGTCCCCAGCTCAGGACGCCTGGTCAAGACCCGATATCCCATTACATGCACTTGCCATGTTGAAAAATCCTCGTGAAGGTCTGGAAGGCAACCCTTTGGAAACCATTGCCGAGCTCAAGAAAAAAGGCCATCCTGTTGCCTATGTGGGTGATGTTGTAGGTACCGGTTCATCTAGAAAATCAGCCACTAATTCTGTTTTATGGTGGATGGGGAATGATATACCTTACATTCCTAACAAGCGAGATGGAGGATTTTGTCTCGGTTTAAAAATTGCACCGATATTTTTTAATACCATGGAAGATGCAGGAGCATTACCTATAGAACTTGATGTCTCACAAATGAATATGGGTGATGTGATAGATATCTACCCCTATGAAGGCAAGGTAGAAAAAGACGGCAAGATTATTGCTGAATTTGAACTTAAAACTGAAGTTTTGCTCGATGAAGTTCAGGCTCATGGTCGTATCCCCCTCATCATCGGCCGCGGTTTAACGGAACGTGCCAGAGAATTTCTTGGTTTACCAGCAAGCAAAGTTTTCCGTAAGCCAGCAGAAGTCGTTATATCCGACAAGGGCTATACACTGGCACAAAAAATTGTGGGTAAGGCCTGTGGACTTAAAGGCGTTAGACCTGAGCAATACTGTGAACCCAGAATGACCACTGTAGGCTCTCAGGACACAACAGGACCAATGACCAGAGATGAGTTAAAAGACCTTGCCTGCCTTGGTTTTACTGCTGATCTTACCATGCAATCTTTCTGTCATACTGCTGCCTATCCGAAACCAATTGATGTGACTAATCAGCATACATTACCTGATTTCATTATGAACCGTGGTGGCGTATCCTTGCGTCCCGGAGATGGCATAATCCACAGTTGGCTCAATAGAATGCTATTGCCTGATACTGTTGGTACCGGCGGTGATTCCCATACGCGCTTTCCGCTAGGCATTTCCTTTCCCGCAGGTTCAGGCCTGGTTGCCTTCGCCGCAGCGACTGGAGTCATGCCACTTGATATGCCTGAATCGGTATTAGTTCGATTTTCTGGAGAAATGCAGCCGGGTATTACTTTACGCGATCTGGTTAACGCAATACCTTATGTGGCAATACAACAAGGTCTGCTCACTGTTGAAAAGAAAGGTAAAAAGAATATATTTTCCGGGCGAATCCTGGAAATAGAAGGGCTCCCTGATCTTAAAGTTGAACAGGCTTTTGAAATTTCTGATGCTTCCGCCGAACGTTCTGCGTCAGGTTGTAGTATTAAACTCAATAAAGAACCCATTATTGAATACCTCAATTCTAACATTACCATGTTGAAATGGATGATCAGTGAAGGCTACGGTGATGCAAGAACTATCAGCCGCCGTATTGAAAAAATGCAACAGTGGCTGGATAAGCCAGAACTGATGGAAGCAGACAAAGATGCCGAATATGCTGCTGTCATTGAAATCAATCTAGATGACATCAAAGAACCTATTCTGGCGTGTCCGAATGACCCTGATGATGTGAAAAAGCTCTCAGATGTCAGTGGGGTAACTATAGATGAGGTCTTTATCGGTTCCTGCATGACGAATATTGGTCATTATCGTGCAGCCGGAAAACTGCTGGAAAAAACCAGCGGCATTCCTACTCGACTCTGGATTGCCCCTCCAACCAAAATGGATCAACATGAATTGATGGAAGAAGGTTATTACAACCTGTTTGCTGCCGCTGGTGCCAGAACTGAAATGCCAGGTTGCTCTCTCTGTATGGGTAATCAGGCCAGAGTAGCACCCGGTAGCACCGTCGTTTCTACTTCTACTCGTAACTTCCCCAATAGACTCGGTGATGGCGCTAATGTCTACCTGGCATCGGCAGAACTTTCTGCAATTACCGCTATTCTGGGAAAAATACCGAGTGTAGAGGAGTACATGAAATCAATGGCCGACATTGATACCATGGCAGACGAGATATATAAATATCTTAACTTTGATCAGATAAAAAGCTTTCAGGATTGTGCTGCAACGGTACAGATTCCGGTTGTAAATAAAGTGTTGGTAGATGTTTGCCAATAACCCTGACTGACAGAGCATAAAAAGTTTCTATGTGGGACTTTTTATGGCTGTTTTATCCATTATTTGAGTTGAAATTTATTATTATGTCCAATATCAGTATATTTGTTGGCACCGTTTTCGGTAGTAGCATTGATGTGGCAAACGCACTAAAGAACGAATTAGAACAACAGAGTTTTTCTGTAAACTATTTTGAACCAGGCACGCTTGATGACTTTATACAGGCTGAAAATATTATTGTCTGTACCTCTACAACGGGTTCTGGTGATCTCCCGGATGAAATCGCCGATCTATTTTATCAATTAAAAGAATCATTTCCCTTAATTACTGGTATTCCATATGCTGTAATTGGGCTGGGGGATAGCTCCTATGGTGAGACTTTTTGTGGGGCTGGTAGACAATTTGACAGTTTATTAGAAGAATTACAGGGTCAGCGGGTGGTCCCTCTAAAGTGTTTTGATGCTATTGAAACAACTCAACCGGAAATTGATGTATTATCATGGGTGCCTGAATACATCAAACAGTTACAAAAAACGAAAGGGGCTATTTCCAATTGTTAAACTCAATAATACTTTGATAGTAAATCTTATTCAGTATTTGCCAAAATAAAAGGCTCAATATATGAACTTATTACTTAGTCTGGCTATATTGGCAACCCTCACCGGACCTTTTATTTACGTTGTTTTCAGAAAACAGCAGTCGTTGAAACAGGGAATCGATGCCTTTATCCTGGTTATTACCGCCGGTATTATTATTTTTCAGGTACTTCCGGAAACCTTCCATAGCCTGGGTTTCTTTAGTATTGTACTGGTGGTGCTGGGTATGGGGTTGCCTGGTTTAATCGAGTATCTATTCAGACGTGCAGCAGCGCAAACCCACGTACTAACACTTATCCTTGGCGTGCTGGGTTTGTTGGTTCATGGTGTAGTCGATGGTAGTGCTTTGACTATGAGCAAGTATGAAAGCGGTAGTTTGCTTCCCCTGGCTATTGTATTTCACCGTACTCCTATCAGCATGACTTTATGGTGGTTGGTAAAACCTCAATTTGGAAAAATGTATGCAGTATCAGTGATTGCAATTTTAATTATTGGTACTCTGTTGGGGTTTTATTTTAGTTCATCCGTGATGATGCAATTACATAACACACAATTTATGATATTTGAGGCCCTTGTTTCCGGCACATTATTGCACGTACTCTATCACCAGCCCGGACACGAACATCATCATCATAACAATGCTGAAACTAACGCTGAGCACAAACAGCGATGGAATAAAAATAGTCTGATGGGCGCTATTATCGCTGTAGTGTTGTTAATTATTTTAACAAATATAACCAGAATACATTAAATACAAAAAATAAACATACTAGAAAAAGCATGAAATATAACTCTTAATCTATTGATTTGGTGGAATTAATGAAAAATAAAATAAGAAATATGCTGTTGATGCAGTCCAATATGAATGAAAAAGTTAACCCGGACTGGCTGGCTGAAAACTTTGCCTGGTATCGGGCAATATGGGTCGAAAGTGCCGAATTACTTGATCACCATGGTTGGAAATGGTGGAAAAAACAGCAACCTGACATTGAACAGATAAAACTGGAACTGGTTGATATCTGGCATTTCGGTCTTAGCTTAATGTTA
>DRNA01000028.1 GCA_011322365.1 Aeromonadales bacterium
CAACTCGAACCCATATGAAAAAAGATGTCGCAGCCTACATGAGGTATTACAATCTCGAAAGACTGCATTCGAGCAACGGTGATTTATCACCCATTAACTATGAAAATTCTCTAAGAAAAGTGTCCGGTTAGACTTGACTAGTACACTCAACATAGTGCCAGTTGAGTAACAAAAATAGACAAGTTAGAATTATTTTGAATGTGGACTGATAGTCTGAATTTGTATCAGTAGAAATAGCCGACAATGAAAGAGTGTTCATAAAAGTATCCATTTTCATCCGAAGTTATCGATTGCGATTGATACTATATACAAAAAACTTAGTAGTAAATTACCGGAAAAGGGTATATTGATAGAGTTAATGTTGTTGATATCACCTGATAAGGTGATTTACATATCAATTGAAGCCAGATAATCTTTCATGGTGAGATTGAGTTTCTCTGAAAGTGTCGATCTTTTCAGTTTACCGGTTTAAGCTAACAATTAATATAACCACGGAATTTATACATGTCAGAAAAATATAAAGTGATGGTTGTAGAAGATGATCCGCTTTGCCGTGAACGTTTCATCAAGGCTGTAGATCAACGAGATGAACTCCAGTTTTTGTATGGTGTAGGCAGTCTCTCAGAAGCCAGAAAGAAACTTAAGCAGGGGTGCCCCGATATATTAGTGGTTGATATTGGACTCCCCGATGGTTCCGGGATTGAGCTAATCCGGGAATGTAAGCGAAATAATTCAAAAACACTGTGTCTGGTAGTGACGATTTATGGTGATGAAAACCATGTACTGGATGCTATGGCATCGGGTGCCAGTGGCTACTTACAAAAAGATGCTCCATTATCAGAGCTTGGGGAGGCGATTGTCAGTATTTTACATGGGGGAATGCCTATTAGCCCCAGTATTGCTAAAGCTTTACTGAAACATTTGCCAGTAGAGGAAGAGGCTGAAGATGAAATTGATAATGCCCTGACGCATCGAGAAACGGAAGTACTGCAAATGATTGCTAAGGGTTATAGTCGAGATGAAATTGCCGATAAGTTACACATTTCCTTAAATACCGTTAGTGCTCATACTAAAAATATTTATAGTAAACTTGAAGTACATTCAGGCACCAGTGCGATTTATAAAGCGCAAAGTAAAGGTTGGCTTTAAACAACAATGTTAAAAAGAACAATAACGGTACTGCTTATTTTTCTGGCACTGTTTCTGCTGGTATTTGCTTTACAACAAACCTTGAAAATCCCGGAACATATTGAAGGTGCACAGGTTTTTGAACAATTAGATTTTAAGTTCCAGAATGAGCCAGATAGTGCTTACCATCCAGTGTCGTTACCTCATAATTGGGATAAATCTGAACCCGATAAAGGAGGAATTGGCATATACAGAGCTAAATTATTCCTGGTAAATATCCCTAAAGGTGCGATTGGTTTCTATCTTCCAAAGGTTAGCATGAACGCTGAAATTTTACTCAATGGTACCAGTATTGGCAGTGGAGGCTCTATGGAAGATCCTGTTGCTCGATATTGGAATCAACCGCTGTATCTGATATTGCCGACCGGCTTGTGGAAAGAGGGTGATAATATTGTAGAAATTAAGGTCTATGGTTTTCCAAATGGTCGATCGGGCCTGGGTCGGATATTTGTAGGTCAAAGCAGTAAACTTACACCTAAAGTAGAAAATTATCGCTTAAAACTCATGTTATTGGATATCGGTTCTTTTTCCATTAATTTTATCCTGGGTTTTATGTTACTCCTTTGGGCTAGCAGGACCAAAGAAATTGCACTGTTTTATTTTGCTATTGGTGCCTTAATTAGCTGTGTTGCTATCGCTGATAGTTTCTGGATTGAAGTCCCCATACATCGCTTCACCTGGCGTTGGCTTACTCATCTTTCTATTGCTTATTCAGTTATTTTTTATTACCTGTTTATGCTGAGGATGCTGCAGCGGCGGCTTGGATGGTTCGAAAAAATTGCTATTGCTTACCTGGCTATTGGTTCATTTGTACTGTGTTTTGCCAGTCAGGGGCAATTATTGCCCTGGGCAAGATGGCTGCACCTGGGGTCGCTCATCGTGATAATCCAGTTAATTTATCTTTGCAGTATCAGTTTTATTAAAAATTTGAATGTTATGCACTTATGGCTAGGTGCGTGCATGTCACTGGTTTTTATATTTGGTATTATGGACTGGATCCCGGCCATATTAAAAACAACCAAGGATACTCCCTATCTCTATTATATCGGTCCGGTTGCTTTTTCTTTTGCGGTAGCCATTGGTTTGCTTTCTCGATACGTAAATGCGTTGGAACTTGAGTTTAAACATACTAGAATATTGAAAGAATCTCTGGAAGAACAGCAAAAATCGCTTGATCAACAACATCAGCAGATAATGCAACTTGAAAATGAGCGAGTGGTAAATGAGGAAAGAAATCGTATTGTGCGTGAGTTACACGATGGCATTGGTGGTCAATTGATGGGAGCTTTGAGCCTGTCTGAAAAAAAAGACCCTGTCATTGAAAAACAGGTTCGGTATGCTTTGGACGAATTGCGTGTCATTATGGATTCACTGGATCCAGATTCAGATTTTTTGACCATGCTGGGGATGTTCAGGCAAAGGATAGAAGCAGATTTGAATCGTAACCAGATATCTCTGAACTGGAAAGTGGATACAACGCCATCGGCATTGAAGGATAGCCCGGAAAAAAGTCTGGAGGCGATGCGGATTATTCAGGAAGCTGTAACCAATACCATAAAATATGCTAACGCAAGTCAGATAACGGTGGTGGTGACCCAGAGCAATCTATCCGTTTCTGATAATGGCCAGGGCTTCCAGAAGAATAATCACAGCGGCAGAGGCATGAAAAATATGCAGTGGCGAAGTGAAAAAATACAGGCACAATTTAAACTAAATACGTCTGAAAAAGGTACTGTAATACAGCTTTACTGGTAAATTAATACGTTTTTTCATGAGCCTGGAACTACCTTTTCAGGTAATAGTATTATATTTTAATTACAGTATGCTCATAGGTAGGTACTTAAGAAAAATATAACTGTAAAAGGGGGGCATTCCGAAAGCTTGCCCCATGACCCTAGGGAGTGCTTTGGGTGCTGTAATGGAGGAATCTTTCATTGACAACAGTATTAGCAGAGCAAGATCTCTCCACTAAGGTCGAGATGACAGGCTATTTTTCCTTAAGTACCTACCTATGACAGTATGCTAGTAGCTTGTTATTGATATAAAATATACATAATTATTATCTGGAACCTTGTAATTCAGTGATAGTTTGTAAAAATCACCTTTTCCGGTAATAGCTTTGAGTTCATATATAGTTTATTTTGCAAAATGAGAGTAGCTATTATCATCGAGTATCAGATAGTTGGAATCTGGACAAAGTTCAGAGTATTCAATTTTAAATTAACCGGTTATATTTAACAGGAAGCATACTATGAATCGTTTGTTCCATAAATGTTGTAAAGTCTTTGGCCAAAAAGGGTTAAGGAGGCTTTTATGGATGGAAATAATGTTACCAGGGGTTTTTATTATTGCGTTGACCCCTGTTCATGGCTTCAGTGCAACTTTTAAGCCGGTTAACAAGCTTCAGCCAAAACCAGGGCTAAGGACTTCAATTAGCAGAAATCAGTGCCCGGATATTATTTTGCAATCATTTAAAATCATCGGAAAGGTACCCGTTAGAGGACCTGGCGGGAGTAAACAATTTCGATTACGTTTGCAGGGAATAGTCAAAAATCAGGGTAACAGCGCAAAAGGTTTTATGGGTGAAATTTTAATTTTTGAACTACCTCAGGGAGCAAGACGTAAACAACTGGCACGTTTACGCATACAGAATCTCAAGCCTGGAAAAAAGAGGCTGGTAACGGCGTTATCGCCCCCACTTTCGATTGCTACAGAATTTTTGCCTCAATATAGTCTGGCCTTAAAAATAAATCCAAAGCTCTCAGCAGTCTGTAAGAAAAAAACTAAACATGGGCCAGGTTTCTATCAGAAACTGATTAGTCGCAGGTCGGTTCTGAATATATTAAAACATTAATCCCTGAACTTCAAAAAGGGAAAAGAATACGGGCTAGCTGTAAAAAACAGGTGAATAAAAAATAATAAATTATTGACCATTGAGGGTCTGAAGAAAATGAAAAAGATTAACCACTTTTTTAACAGGGGGGATACGAGTTTTATCATTCGTGTCCTGTCAATCATCAGCTTTACCGCTATATCAGGCTTAGTGAATGCTCAGGTTGAATTGATTTCTGGAAAATATGCTGATTTTAGATTACCTGACGAAACCATTTCCATAAACATAGGTGAAGAACAACAACTGGCAGTGCAACAGCAGTGGTTACTGGAGCTGGATGATATGGATGTTTCTGAAATGCTACAGGTTGAAGGTGAGCATCTCAGTTACCAACCCATACAGGCGTTAATACCAGGAAGTCATACTATCAGGTTAAGTAAATCAACGGCCGAGGGCGAAATTTCTGAAGTGGCAAGCTGGCGTTTTGAGGTGCGGCAATCTGAAACATTCAAACAATACGGAGCAGCCGCTAATGTACAGATAACTGATACCTATCGAGCAGATGAACATAATCTTTCCGAGCCCTTACCTAAAAGACAGCAGGTACAGGGAAGTTCCCAGTTTAGTTACAGCGCAGATACCGGTAACTGGCATACACAGGGACAATTTGACCTTATTTATAACAGTTCCAATGATGGGCTATTCGGGGCCAGAAAGCTGAATAATGGCGAATTTTTATTTTCGGTAGCTAATCAGGTTGCAGACATACAGGTAGGCCATCAAAATATTGGTAAAGCTGATCTGGTGATGGACAACTTCAGACGTAGAGGCGTTTCAGTTGGTGGTACTTTTAGTGGAATTAATTCTCACGTTACCGGCTTTTCTCTTTCCAGTGAAGATGTGGTTGGTTTTAGAAGGGGGCTGGCTTTAGGCGATTCTCAAAGACGAGTTGATGGTATTAATTTTGAAGTCGATCCATTTAGTGATGAAACTTTAGTTATTCATGGCACCTGGTTAACTGGCAAGGAACAGGACTCTTCCGGTTTGATTGGTAGCATTGATGATCTGGAGCCTGGTGTCAGCAAAGGTACTGCAAAATCGGTGTCAGTCAATAGTCAACTACTGGAAAGCCGTTTGCAGATTGCTGCTGATTACGGCAATACCCGTTTTAATGCCAATACCTTTGATAATACACTCGATGCCATCAGTGATAATGCCTACCGGGTTCAGTTAGCTTATGGGGATACAACCGAATCAGGAATAAACTGGAACGCAGGGTTTGAGCGTAGTCAGGTTGGGACTTTTTTTAAAAGTCTCGCCAATCAGGGTATTGGGGCTGATATCCAGTTAACACAGGCTAATGCCGGACTGCAATGGGAGACAGTGGGGCTTCAGGCCAGCTTTCAAAGACAAAAGGATAATGTAAAACGTCTGGTAGAATTACCTCGTACACAAACTGATTTATCCAGTGTCAGTTTGAGCTGGACTCCCTCAATAGAAAACCCTGACAAATGGTATGGCTCGCCGAGTTTTGATGGAGCTTATTCCAAACAGGATCAAAAGCAGACATTATTACCTTTAGGTACTCTGTTACCTGAAACCGATTCTACACTGGATAACTGGCAAATAAATTCTTCTTTCAATTACAGTAGCGGTTCATGGGGGTTTTCTGTTGGGCAAAATAAATTCACCGATTTTACCGGTATTCAGAATAATACCGATACAACGACCTTTTCAATAAACGCCTCAATCTCACTTCTTGAACAGAAACTCACTCTGGCGCCCACCATACAGTTTGATAGCAGTAAGGACCTTGCGACAAATATTACTTCAGATTCAGTGAGTTATGGAGTACAAAGCAGTTTTATTCTTTTAGAAGATACGTTGGATGGTAGTATTTTGGTCAATTTCAACCAAAACAGAATTACCGACAATAGCATAAATACCAATGCCTCATCATCAGCACTAACCTTAAATTGGCATGCACTGGAAGCCAAACCCAATCGATTGGGAATTGATGTAGGTCTGAATGCACAATACGATGATACCAGAGATAAAATTTTTACAGAAAACAGTATTGGAACCTATCAGGTATTTTTAACCATTTCTGTGGTGTTTCCTGCTCAAATTGGAGTTGTACAATGAAAGAATTTATAACATTGAAGAAAATGAAATTGATCAGCCTGGGCCTGCTTCTAATGGCATTGCTTCAGTCACAGCTTCAGGCACAAATTGTTTCTATCAATTCCAGTACTTCTGCTTCCAGAGTTTCAATTTCATCAACAGCCCATAGCCAGATCCGATGGAGCATAGTGGTTGCGGCAACCAATGGCGGAAATGTTTCACTGAGTTCAATCAATGGCACTTTTTTTGCGCCTGATAATAGCGTGCTTGGTACTATATCCCGACCTCTACAGGCTTCAAGGAATGTTCCAAGAGCCGGCAATACTACTTTTATTTTTCAGGAAGCACTCACCATTCCAGTGACCGTAATTCGTAAAGCTCAGGCGCGTGGTTTTGGTTCGTTCTTTTTTGTACGGCAATTTAGGGATTTACCAGATAATACCTCTCAGGTGAGTTCAGTTCGATTTAATATTACCGGAGGAAGTCTGGGTGGGTTATTATCTATCCAGCGTGTTGCCATGGAATTTGATGATGGCAGAATAACCGCAGTGATTCCTCCTCAAAGTGAGATGAGAGCCAGAGCATTAATTCGCTATACTGGTACCGGTTTATTAGAATACAGCTGGGAGATTGCTTCCCCACCCGGTACCCAGGGGCAACCCTTTTTTATTCCTCTCATTAGCCGCAAACAATTTTTGCTGGCAGGTCGTGAAGTTGTATTACAGTCTCCAATTTTACCAACTGCGGCTAGAGGACAGTATCTGCTGAGATTACGAATTAACAAGCCTACTACAGCTTTTGAAATTCCACTACTGCGATATGCAGTCAATACAAGCGGACAGATGCGATCAGAAGTACCCATTACTACAATTAATTTAGTACGACCTGGAACCGATAGTACCTTTTTGAACAACATGATCTTTGAATGGCAACCCGTGGCTTCTGCAAATGCCTATCAACTGGAAATTTATACTCGCCCTGTGAGGGATACGGATATTCCAGGATTTAAAAAACGGGCGCCGGTTACTGGTGTAATTGTTCCGGCAGATAAAACTCAACTAACAATAAGTTCTACGACCGGTGCACATTTACTTTCGGGAGAAAACTATTTCTGGCGAGTGATAGCTCTCACTAAAGATGGAAAAGTTGTTGGTCGAAGCACATTCAGGCGGATTCATATTCAATAAAAAATGATGTTTCTGTTTCAGGTTAAATAAGTAGGAGCGGTCTTTAGCCGCGCTAGAGGTTGGATTATATACCATAGTTCCGGTTGAAATTACAGGTCAATTGCGAATAAACTCGTTCCTACCCACCCAGAGAAAAAGCTAGCATTTATAGTGAGAATAGAGATTGATTAATGGATCACTTTTTACTTATCCTTCATGGCTCCCTGAACAAGATCAACCATGTATGCCATAGCGGAAATTTTTGGGTTTTCAGTAAGATAAATAATATCAATTTCAGAACCAATTTCATTATCATCATAGATATCAATAGACACATTGACTGTATTCGAAATTTTTACGGCATCTTTTGTATTAAAAATATATTGAAGTCTATGCCTATAGTCATGGAATTATTATTTCTGTCTGCTTACCTTCTCTAATGGTAATTTTTTTTGAAAAATACACCAAATTTCTGGGTGTATATAATTTTACTTGATAACTTCCGGGTGTAATTTGAACATCAAGTGGTAAAGTGTTCTGATGGTAACGATGTAGAACCGAGATATTATCCCCTTTAGTTATAAACGCTCTTAACTTATTAATCTGATTGTTTTTTTCAGACTGAGTAATTTTCAATTGGCCAGTTTTAAAGTCAATCACTTTGTTAATATTGCTTCCTGCATCCATGTAAAAGTCAAAACGTTGTTTCTCTAATATCAGATGAGGACCAAAGGGTTCAACATAAGCATGATAAGAACCAGCAGGAATTAATTTTTTCAGTGGTAATTTCAGGCCAATGGGGCTTCCGTATTCCTTAGTAAAAAAACGGAACAGGCCACTGCTTTCCTGGCCTTTATAATCTAATTTGGATACTCCAAATTGTGCTCTACTGTTTGTGGGCTGACCATTAATAGTAGCAGCTAGCTGTAAATAAGCTTCTCCCAGTGGTGTTTTTCTCTCCAGTTTGGTGAAGGTTTTATTGTTAACTTTCACTTTCTTTTCAACAAAAGGCCATCTGAATTTCAACTTTTTCTGTTGTATAGAGCCGGGTCTTAATTCAATAGCGCCAACAGTTTTTGTCAGATATTTATGATCATAAGGCCACACCTTGATTTTGTACAGGCCGGGTTTTACACAAAAACGCTTCTTCCTGATAGTCCTTCTATTGTTATCATTTACTGAAATTACTTCAGTAATTAACCCATTAATATTATTGTCAAAGCATTTTCCTCCTGCAGAACCACCTGGACCACCAAATAGTGTACCCAGTCTTTGCGAGTCAAATGGATTTTTACTTCTTAGACATTTAATTAAACTTTTGGGTTTTTCTGCCCATTGTGCGTTAATTTTTATTTCTGCGGGTTGTTGTATATGGATTTTTTTACTGATACGTGAATTATCAGTGATGAGGATGTTTTCCAGTGTAATATCATTTTCACCCACTATAAAACTATGAAATTGTATTTCATACCGTCCCGATTTTAATTGATAGGGCTGACCGTAACCTCCAGATAACGCATGAATTTCCCTGTGGGTTCTCGAATCATATAAAGTAATCCTGCCATATTGGCTATATTGCTTAAAGGGTAATACTTTACCATTCATATCAATATCAATGGCAAGATAGCCAAAATGAGAGGATTTAAATTTCAGATTAAGTTGAGCAGTTTCACCTGATCTTACCGTAATATTTTTCGATATACTTTGTTTGTCTTCAGTTTTAGTAGATTTCACCTTGTATTGACCCGGAGACATAACCAGTTCTGTAGGCGTATGAAGAGTACGACCCTGAGGAGGTGCAACTTGACGCCACCCCTGTTTTATATACACCAATGCATCAATCTTTTTTCCCGAATTTTCTTCACTGGCCGTTATTTTTAAACGACCCACAGGGAAGTCTAGCTTTTTTACGATATGGCTATTAGCCGACATCTTAAAGGGTATTACCCGTTCGTTAACTGGTGAATGAATACCTAAGGGTTTAACATGCAGAAAATAGTTACCTGGGGGTAGTGAAACGCTTAACGGTGTAGCTAGAGTCGGTCCTCCAGGTTGATACATACTCCAATAGGCATAATTTCTATCTCTGGATTTATTAATTTTTACTACTGCAGCAACGGGTTTTTCATTAATAAGGGCTGTAATTTCTATTTGACCCTGACTTTCAGTTGCCTGTAATTCATTCAAAAATAAGAAAAATAGAATGGTAATAACAGATAAAGTTATCTTTATTTTCATGCTCTTACTTACACAAGTCAGGGTGATGTCCCCGATTCTATTGTAAATTAAGTTAGATTTATATTACCGGAAAAGGTGATATTATGATAATCACCCAGATTAATGTAGTATCTAATCTGGGTGATTATCCTCATAGAAAGTGTAATTTCGTTGTATTATCAATACCCTGATTTAAAGAAAGCTGTGATGTTTTTTAACGGCCTGATCTCAGGGTTGTTAATGGTTAAAGACCAACACGGGTTACTTCAAACCAGCCACGGTTATTTTTCACATGAACATAAAAGTAACTACTGCCACGGATTGCATACAATACTTTATTGAAGCCACCCTGAAACATGCTATCTACTTTGCCTGGATAAACCTTAACATTTAATAATGCGGGTTTCTTGTTTTTGAATAATAATTGACTGGGTTCAGCTGCAGAAAGGCCACGATCCATAAAGGCACATTCACCTTTTGCAGGTTTACGACTAGTTGCGCCTACACGCGCCTTCTTAATTCCATGAACTTCGATATTGCCACCTTTGACCGGAACAAAGGCAACCATCCTTCCTCC
>DRNA01000029.1 GCA_011322365.1 Aeromonadales bacterium
CTTGATTTTGGATCACAATATACCCAGTTAATTGCACGTCGGGTAAGAGAGTTTGGCGTTTACAGTGAACTCTACCCCTATGATATGAGCGATGAAGCTATTCGCGAGTTTTCGCCTGATGGTATTATTTTATCCGGAGGGCCTGAATCCGTCACCGAACAGTTTACTCCAAGAGCCAGCCAACTGGTGTTTGAACTAGGTGTACCAGTATTAGGTATCTGTTATGGCATGCAAACCATGGCTTCTCAGCTGGGTGGCCAGGTGGCATCTTCTGAGCATAAAGAATTCGGTTATGCCAAAGTTCGAATTCACGGGCATAGTGAACTATTTGAGGGTATTGAAGATTCAGTAAATGCGGAGGGTGTATCGGAACTGGATGTATGGATGAGCCACGGTGATCGGGTAGAAGCCATACCGGATACCTTTAAGGCAATAGCCGAAACCGAAAATGCACCTTTTGCTGCTATGGCGGATGAATCCCGGCATTTTTATGGGATTCAATTTCACCCGGAAGTGACCCATACTCGACAGGGAGGCCGAATATTGCAACGTTTTGTTGGTGATATCTGTGGCTGTGATTCTCTCTGGACGGCGGACAATATAGTCACTAATGCCATAGAAAAAATTCGTCAACAGGTAGGAAAAGATGAGGTGATTCTTGGCCTGTCCGGTGGCGTTGACTCTTCCGTGACAGCGGTACTATTACAACGTGCCATCGGTGATCAACTCACCTGTGTTTTTGTAGATAATGGCCTGCTACGTTTACATGAAGGTGAGCAGGTGATGGCCATGTTTGCAGAACATATGGGCATAAAAGTTATTCGTGTTAATGCAGAAAATCGATTCCTGGATGCTTTAGAAGGTGAACAGGACCCGGAAAATAAACGCAAAATTATCGGTAAGGTTTTTGTAGATATTTTCCAGGAGGAATCACTAAAGCTGGATAATGCAAAATTTCTGGCTCAGGGAACCATTTACCCCGATGTGATTGAATCAGCCGGGGCAAAATCAGGTAAAGCCCACGTGATAAAATCCCATCATAATGTGGGCGGTTTACCCGATGATATGCATTTAAAGCTGGTCGAGCCGTTAACAGAACTGTTTAAAGATGAAGTCAGAAAAATTGGTCTGGAATTAGGTCTGCCTTACGATATGCTTTACCGTCATCCTTTCCCCGGACCAGGGCTTGGAGTGAGAATACTGGGAGAAGTGAAAAAAGAATATGCTGATTTACTCAGACGAGCCGATGCTATTTTCATTGAAGAATTACATCAGGCTGATTTATATAATAAAGTTAGCCAGGCCTTTACGGTTTTTCTTCCAGTGCGCTCGGTGGGCGTGATGGGTGATGCCCGAAAGTATGATTGGGTGGTTTCCTTAAGAGCGGTAGAAACCGTTGATTTTATGACGGCCCATTGGGCCCACCTCCCTTATGATTTCCTTGCTAGAGTCTCTAACCGGATTATCAATGAAATTGATGGTATAAGCCGCGTTGTCTATGATATATCCGGAAAACCACCTGCCACTATTGAGTGGGAATAATGAATCTCGGTCCTAAAAGTGACTCTTCAGTATGATGGAATTTTCAGAACAGGATCGCCTCTTTATGCGGCGAGCAATAGTCCTGGCTCAACAGGCTTCCAAAGCCGATGAAGTGCCAATAGGTGCAGTTCTGGTTAGAGATAATCAGTTAATAGCCGAAGGTTATAATCAGTCGATTGCTTTGCAGGATGCCAGTGCGCATGCTGAGATCAATTGCATTCGTCAGGCAGGTCTAAAAGAAAAAAATTACCGACTACCTGAAACCACGCTCTATGCTACCCTTGAACCCTGTAGCATGTGCGCTGGCGCATTAATTCATGCGCGTATTAAACGTCTGGTATTCGCTGCCTATGATGAAAAAGCCGGAGCAGTTTGTAGCGTTCATCAATTGCTGCACAGCAACCCCAGACAACATCGCGTGGATTGGCGAGGTGGTTTATTTGAAATGGAATGTGCCCAATTATTGAGCCAGTTTTTCAAAGAGAAAAGAGCAAAACGATAATAATGAGCTTAGTAGAGTTGTGATAGTGGTTTCTTTTTTTGTTATTATTGCCAATTTTCATGTTGGTGGTCGACTTTTTAACTTACCCTGAATACAATACGCGAGCAATTTTGCATAGTAAAGTAGATACAAAATAATCAAAAGGCATGGCTATTGAAATATAATATGACTTACAGAGCTTGTTTTACTATGTTAAAAAAAACTATTCTGCTGCTGATTTTATGCAACTTTTCTGCATTAGCCTTTGCCGCACCATTTATTGATGCCAATAATCGCTGGTTGCGCTCAGATATCCAAACACTGGCGGATCACCATATTATCAAAGTTCCAATCACACAATGGCCAATTATGTGGGCGAGTATTGGTGATGATCTGGATAATCAGGTACTCGATGAAATACCAGAAGAACTATTAAGACCTTTTAAACGGGTAATAAAAGCCTACACCCTTGCCACAAAAACCGCAGTTCAGAATAGCATTGATATTTCACTCGCCAACCAGAATGCAATTTTTACTGAATTTGCAGATACTCAACGAGAAAAGGTACAGCAGAAAATAACCACAGATATTGTTGGCGACAAAATAGCGGTTCGTCTATCTGGCTCAAGGGTTATTAATGCCTATGATGGTCAGGATTATCGACTGGATGGTAGTTACCTGGGTTATATCTGGGGAAATTGGGCACTCTCTATCGGCAGTGTTGATAGATGGTGGGGACCGGCCTGGAAAAGTGCCCATATCTTATCCAGTAATGCCAGGCCCATTCCATCATTATCTATACAGCGTAACCGATCGACGCCATTTGAATCATCCTGGTTACGCTGGATCGGTCCCTGGACCTTTGAAACCTTTCTGGGGCAGCTGGAAAATGATCGTGCTATTGCTAATGCCAAAATATGGGGTGCACGCTTTACTTTCAAGCCGTTAGAATCTCTTGAAATTGGTTTTAATCGTACTGCTATCTGGGCAGGGCGTGGCAGGCCGAAAGATTTAAAGACCTTTTATAACTTATTTATTGGCAATGATAACATCGGCCAGGATCTCTCCAGAGCTGATGAACCCAGCAATCAACAGGCAGGAATGGATTTACGTTGGCATATGAGCTCAGCAGGTGTGCCAGCCAGCTTTTATATGCAATATATCGGAGAAGATAAACTGATAAAGTTGATCCCGTCTAAAGCGACTACCGCGTATGGTTTTGAGACCGAAGCATTTTTCCATCACTGGGGTAGTATCCGGGCTTATGTTGAGTATTCCAACACCGCAACATCGGGATTTCTTTCTATAAGAACCAACAATACCAGTTATGAACACAGTCTTTATCGTTCCGGCTATCGCTATCATGGCCGAGTACTGGGCGCCAGTTGGGACAATGATTCTGTAGTGTGGAGTGCCGGCATTATTGCCAGTAATTATGCCAATCAGGAACTGGCCATTAGTTATTCCAACATGGACTTAAATCGGGATAACACTGCCCGAGCAGCACCTGGTGGCAATTCGGTGACTAAAACCCATTTAAAAGTGAATACGGTCGATATTCGTCATCGTTATTATTTTAAGAAGTCCTATATTGATACCACGGTTAATATAAAAGACAAAAACATCAATGCGTTTGATGTCTCAGGTAAATATCGCATTGGTTTAAGCTATCATTTAGAGTTTTAGTTAACCTGCTGTTCTGGATTGATTTCCTCCAGCGGATTGTCACCGGGTTTTTCATCGTCGTCATACAACCATTTTAAAACCTCATAATAGCGACGGACATTATCAACATATTGTACCGGTTCATCCCCACGGGCATAGCCGTGCCTGGTAAACTTGTACCATTTACGTTGTCTTAACAGCGGTAACCTTTCTTTAACATCAATCCATTTGTCCGGGTCACCACCTTGAAATTGGGTCAGTATCCGAGCATCTTCCAGATGGCCAAAGCCTACATTGTAGGCCGCCAGTGCCATCCAGGTAAAATCAGGCTCCTTTATTCGTTTGGGAATTTTTTTAAGAATTTGTTCAAAATAGCGAGCACCACCTTCAATACTTTGTTTGGGATCGAGTCGACTTTTAATTCCAAGATGTTTCGCCGTGGGTAGTGTTAACATCATCATACCTCTAACTCCAGTGGGGGACTTTGCTTTTGGATTCCAGTGGGATTCCTGATAGGCGATAGCGGCTAACAGTTTCCAGTCCAGGTTTTGTTTTGCTGATGATTTAAAAAACGGGATAAATTGAGGGAGACGCGTTTGAGCAGCCTGTAGAAAACGGGTAGAACCGACATAATCAAAAGTTTTTAAATGGCCATAATAGATTTCCTGTAATTGCGCCAGATCACCGGACTTTTGCATGAAGGAAAAAAATTCGGTGGCGGCCTGATAAAGGCTATCGTCATCTTTTCGACTAAAGGCCCAGGCCAGTTGCTGATCCTTGGCAACGGTAAAGGCGATAGCCAGTTCGGGGTGATATCGTCTTTGAAGAGAGAGATCGTTACTGTCAATCAACGTGTAGGAAAGGGAATCATCCACAATGGATTCCACCAGATCTTCCACGGCTAACTGATTGCTTTCGTGCCAACTGAGCATGGCATAATGCTTTTTTTGTTGCAGTAACAATTCCGCATGGCTGCTTTGTGCAAGTACGGTAAGTTTACCATCAAGTTGATCAAAATTTCGCGGCCAGTATTTGCCCTGTTTAAACACCAGTTTAACGTCGATATTCTGGTAGGGGGGGCTAAAATGGTATAATTTTTCTCGCTCGGGCGTAATGGTGAGACCAGCCGCAGCTAAATCGGCTTTACCTGCATTTACCGTAGACATAATGCCATCCAGATCATCACTTGAAATAACAGATAGGCTGACCCCCAGAAATTCGGCAAATCGGGCGGCCAGGTCATATTCAAAACCTGATGGACCATTACCACCAATGAAGTAGGTTGTGGGTCCCTGACGCGTGACGATGCGTAATTCGCCTTTGGCTTTTATTTTTTGTAGATGGGTCTGGTTGTTAGTATTACAGGCAGCTAGTATGTAAGCCGTCAGCATTATGATAACAAATCGACTCCGATTGCACTTCCTATTTTGCAATTTATTCAACATGTTATAGTTAATACCTAATGCTGATTATAATTTATGGAATGAAAACTTGGCTGTGTTGTTAAGTATCATTTCAAGCTTGAGTTTGCATTTACAATTGATGAACCATCCATATTAACAAAATCAAAGAATGGATCAATTTATTCAGCATACTAAATATTTCGAAATAATAATGCGCTGGTAAAATCGCTCCCTGACATGGATCAATAAGGGAGTTTCCAGTATCATTGCGGTTCAAAATTCTGTCCGATTGATTTACTGGATTCTCATGCTGATTCTTTCTGGTTCTTCCGCTTTATCTCGATTTCGTAAAGCCAAACTACTTGATGACTGTCAACAGTTTTTAGCCACTGGCAGGGCTAATGAAACGAACGAAACTATTCTGCATGATATCAGTGCCGAATATGTTCATTTTGTGCACACTGAAAGTGATATGACAGATACAGAAACTGCCTTGTTGCATAACCTGCTTACCTATGGTCCCAGGCGCTCTAAAGTATCACATCAGGGTCAGTTATTGCTGGTAGTTCCTCGTCCCGGTACCATTTCTCCCTGGTCAACCAAAGCCACTGATATAGCCTGGAACTGTGGACTTGATAAGGTACTGCGAATCGAAAGAGGAATAGCCTACTATTTAACCGGTTCATCTACACTGGATGATATGAATCTGTCAGCAATAGCCGCTCGGATCCATGACCGCATGACTGAAAGCGTATTTAGCCATCTCCAGCAGGCTGAAGAGTTATTTCAAAGCCATGCGCCGGGTTCACTACAGACTATTGATAGTTTGCAACAGGGCAGGAATGCTCTTATTGAGGCCAATATCAAACTGGGTCTGGCTTTGGGGGATGACGAAATTGATTATTTACTACAACGCTTTACTCAATTAAAGCGTAATCCCCATGATGTGGAACTGATGATGTTTGCGCAGGCAAATTCAGAACATTGTCGCCATAAAATTTTTAATGCCAGTTGGACTATTGACGGAAAACCTCAAGCCATTTCTTTATTTGGTATGATTAAAAATACCTATAAAAAACATCCAGAGGGTGTTCTTTCTGCCTATAGCGATAATGCTGCAGTGATTTCCGGCTCAGAAGCGGAGCGTTTTTTTGCTGATGCTGACAATCAATATCATTACCATCAGGAACAGGTTTCAATTTTAATGAAAGTTGAAACCCATAACCATCCCACAGCGATTTCGCCTTTTCCCGGTGCTGCCACTGGCTCCGGTGGTGAAATTCGTGATGAAGGTGCCACCGGTAAAGGCGCTAAGCCCAAAGCAGGTTTGACGGGTTTTTCCGTATCCAACCTGCATATTCCTGAGTATAACCATAGCTGGGAATATTCAACAGGTAAGCCTGAACGAATTGTCTCGGCATTGGACATTATGCTGGAAGCACCCATAGGTGGAGCCTCATTTAATAATGAATTCGGTCGGCCGAATCTTTGCGGCTATTTCAGAACCCTGGAGCAGAGTGTGGATCTGGGTTACGGCGATGAAGTCAGGGGTTATCACAAACCTATTATGATTGCTGGCGGGCTTGGAAATGTCAGACCACAACATGTTATTAAAGGTCAGGTAGAAGAGGGGTACAAAGTGATTGTACTGGGTGGCCCCGCCATGTTAATTGGCCTCGGTGGTGGTGCAGCCTCTTCGATGGATTCTGGTAGTAGTCATGAGGATCTGGATTTTGCCTCGGTACAACGGGGCAATCCTGAAATGGAACGTCGTTGCCAGGAAGTCATCGATCGTTGCTGGGAAATGGGCGATGAAAACCCTATTGAATTTATCCATGACATCGGTGCTGGCGGGCTATCAAATGCGGTTCCTGAACTTATCCATGATAATGGTCTTGGTGGTGAGTTTGAGCTCAGACGAGTGCCTAACGATGAGCCTGGCATGTCACCGCTGGAAATCTGGTGTAACGAAGCACAGGAACGTTATGTAGTTGCAGTGGCTCCTGCTGATCTGAATACCTTTGAAGCCATTTGCCAGCGAGAACGCTGTCTTTATGCCATTATTGGCGAAACAAGGGCAGAAGAACATCTGCTACTGACTGACGAAACATTTAACAATAAACCGGTAGACATTCCCATGGACGTGCTTTTTGGAAAAGCACCCAAAATGCACCGGGATGTGAAGAGCAGAAAAGTTAACAGTCAGTCGTTTAACAGTTCGGATATCGATTTAACAGATGCGATTGAAAAAGTGCTGCAACTGCCCAGCGTGGCCGATAAGACCTTTTTGATTACCATAGGCGACCGATCCATTACCGGCATGGTGGCTCGAGATCAAATGGTTGGTCCCAGGCAGGTGCCGGTGGCTGATTGTGCGGTGACCACAGCCACATTAAAAACCCATCAGGGTGAAGCCATGGCCATGGGTGAACGTACACCGGTAGCGCTACTGGATGCAGCAGCCTCAGCAAAAATGGCCGTTGCTGAAGCCATTACCAATATTACCTCAGCTGCCATTGCCGATATTTCACAGATCCGACTTTCTGCCAACTGGATGGCCGCAGCGGGATCAGATGGGGAAGATGCCAATTTATATGAAGCGGTACAGGCGGTTGGTATGGATTTATGCCCACAATTAGGGATCTGTATCCCGGTGGGTAAGGATTCCATGTCCATGAAAACCATCTGGAAGCATGATGCTGTTGAAAAATCGGTTACTGCGCCGATGTCACTCATTATTACCGCTTTTGCACCGGTTACTGATGCCAGAAAGACGCTAACACCTCAGTTAAAAACCGACAAAGGTGATTCACAGCTGTGGTTGATTGATCTCGGGGAAGCTAAGAATCGTTTGGGAGCATCGGCATTAACCCAGGTTTATCAAAGCCTGGGTGATAAACCGGCCAATGTTGAAAGTGCTGAAAAGTTAAAAGCCTTTTTTAATTTTATTCAACAGGCAAACCAGCAAAATCTGTTGCTGGCCTATCATGATCGTTCTGATGGAGGTCTGCTTGCTACTCTGGCTGAAATGAGCTTTGCCGGTGCCACAGGTATTGATATTTCTCTGGATAATTTAAACGGATCACCAGTAGAATTACTCTTTAATGAAGAGTTAGGCGCTGTGGTTCAGGTCCAGACTGATTGCCAGCGAGAGTTTATGCAGTTGTTATCCCAACATAATCTAACTGACTGTAGTTATCCCATCGGAAAACTAAGAGAGGATAATCAGTTTGTTATCTCTGATGCAGGAGCCATACTGTACCAGGCTTCACGCGCACATTTACGTAATTTATGGAGCCTCACCAGCTATCATATGCAGAAATTACGAGATAACCCCACCTGCGCCGAACAGGAACACCAGTCTCGTCTGGATCTGGCTGATCCCGGAATGACACCAATGGTGAATTTTGGGATGAAACATTATGAACATTTACCCGAAGTAAAAAAACCGAAAATTGCGGTTCTCAGAGAGCAGGGTGTTAATGGTCAGGTTGAAATGGCAGCGGCCTTTTTTGAGGCGGGTTTTAATGCCATTGATGTGCATATGAGCGATCTTCTAGCAGGAAGAGTTTCGCTGGATGATTTTCAGGGGCTGGTGGCCTGTGGTGGATTTTCCTACGGAGATGTACTGGGTGCTGGTGAAGGTTGGGCAAAGAGCATTTTGTACCATGAAGATTTACGTCAGCAGTTTAAACGTTTTTTTGAACGTGAAAATAGCTTTGCGCTCGGGGTTTGTAATGGCTGTCAGATGATGTCTAATTTGCGTTCGCTAATTCCCGGAACGGATCACTGGCCGCATTTTGTCCGCAATCGTTCAGAACAGTTTGAAGGCAGGGTGGCCATGGTAGAAATTCAACCCTCTGCTTCGATCTTTTTTCAACAGATGCAGGGAAGCCGCTTACCGATAGCTATTGCCCACGGCGAAGGCCGGGCTGAATTTGCCTCTGATGAAAAGTTACAGGACTGCATAGAAAGCGGTTGTATCACCATGAAGTATATCAATAATCAGGGCGAAGTAACCGAAGATTATCCCGCTAATCCCAATGGCTCGCCAATGGGAATTTCGGCATTATGTAACAAAAACGGTCGTGTCACCATCATGATGCCACATCCAGAACGTGTTTATCGTAATGTATCAAATTCCTGGATACCGGAGAGTTGGGGGGAAAGTTGGGATGAGTCTACAGATGAGTCTTCAATTGAGTATAGCCCCTGGATAAAAATGTTTCAAAATGCCTACTGCTGGTTGGCAAAAGTGTAATCTGAAATTTATTCAAAATATTGGGAGTCGGCTTTGTCTGATCAATTTGATGTTTTAATGGAACAATTAGTTAGCGCAAATGCCTTTCCATTGTTAAAAGAAATTAAGCGCGGTATAGAAAAGGAAAGTCTGCGAGTGGGGCTGGATGGTTTTCTCAGTGCAAAACCTCATCCTGAAAGCTTAGGTTCTGCATTAACCCATCCTTTTATTACCACGGATTATTCAGAAGCGTTACTGGAATTAATTACTCCCCCCAGTACCGATCCGGAGGAACCGGTGCGTTTTTTAAACCAGATCCACAACTATGTTTATCATCAGATTGGTGAGGAATTTCTATGGAATGCTTCCATGCCCTGTATGATGGATAAAGAAGAAGAAATCCCCATTGCCCGTTTTGGCACATCTAATATTGGCCAGATGAAATACGTATACCGGGAAGGCCTGGGTAAAC
>DRNA01000030.1 GCA_011322365.1 Aeromonadales bacterium
GTTTCTCCATGAATTTGCTGCAGTTTGATTTGTTCCACCCGAAAAGGAAGAATATCTCCGCCAGCCATTTTCAATGTTGGCAGACTTTGGATAACGGCATCAACCAGATCGGCATCGTCATCACAGTCGTATTCCAGCACCAGTGAAACCGTTAAGTCGCAACGTGCTTCTTCTATAAATGAAGGACGCTTTCCGGATTTATCCAGTGGGTTTCCGGTACCAATCAGTACCTGTTCGTACTGTTTAGCCCCTTTATAGGCATGCAGATTAAAATCATGACAAACCACGCCCACGGCTGGAAATGTCAATTCTTCCAGGTCATCAAACTGTTCGGCTGCACGCAGTTTTCGCTGCAGGGCATGTGTCGCACCCAACCAGGCAGTCATTGCTGGAAAACCAATACTGTAAGGGCTTGAATGGGCATTGGCGTTATGAACCTTCAGCCGTTTAATCAATAAAAAACTCCTGCTCATTTCAATCCCTCCCCACATTCCTGCAACCATTTCTGTAATGTAATAAATTCATAGTCCGCCAGGCTATGGACTTGTTGAACGCCAATGACCTTTTTATAGGCATCGATAAACCAGCGCACAAAACTGTCCTCTAATGTTTCCAACCAGTCCTCACCCTTTTCTTCACTATTACGATATTGCTGATCCAGCCAGAGTTTTTCTCGCTTTGACAGTTTTTTATAGCGATCTGAATCTGACCAGCCGGATTCCAGATAACGCAACTGCCAGGAACGGTCAATCAGTTCAAAAAATATAGCTTTGGCCAGTCCTCTGGTTTTATTGCGTATTCCTTTGTTATTAATAGCGATGGACAGGGTTTTATGAAACTCGGTAAATAACGCCTGATATTTTTCAGGGCGGGTATATTTAAGGTCAAAAAAACTGCTTCGGGGAGGATTGAGCTTGCGCCCGGCCAAAACAGGCGGACTGGCGGGGAGCAAATAGGCAACCCCGCCGTTTTGATTGTTCAGCACACTGATGTTTTGCGGTTTGGTACCACCAAAACCAATGCTGGTCAGATCATAAATTTCCGCATAGTCATCCGCTGCCTTGTTATACTTGCGCGCATCTCTTGAGGCTTTGGCAGCATCGGAAAAGCGAATGTCATTGATGCGTTTTTTCAGCTCAAACAAAATTCCGGAGGGCATTAAAATAGAGAGTAAGTGATAGCCCTCATCAACCGGAAAATAAACCTGTTTGACGCCACCATGGGTCTTTTGGTCTGAAACCTTCTTTTTGATGGCCAATAAACCGTCAGCCAGATCATCATAGTTTGCAGATGGAATGGAAAATTGCTGACGGATATATTCAGTGCCCTCCTCCAGATGTTGCAGTATGTTTTTACCATCCTGAAGCGTAAGCGCCAGAAATTTTTGCACATCAAGAGCTGCGGCATTACCCAGAACATCCAGCCCGGTATTAACATTACCGCTACGCAAAAAACCATCAGCCTTTCGTTGACGGTCTGCAATCAAATGGGTCGTTTTTGCATTGGGGTGTGAAAACTTGGCCGGATGACTGACCATGGATAACTGCCCGGCGCGTCTGGCTGCATCCGGCAGCCATACCGCCAGTGAAAACAACTGTTCCGCTTCCTGTTCAGCATGTAGCTTTTCTTCTTCGGGCGTATTGGCTTTGACCCTCTTTTTTAGCCATAAGGATTTCCGTTCCTGTAAATATTCTGAAATTGCAGTATCGGGCATATTTGCCTCCTTGGTTTGCAATAAAAATTGATGTCCGGTCTTGAGAGTGATTTTGCCTACAATGCAAATATCATTGAAATCAGATTAAGAATAGTTTAATAGCACAACTTGAAAATATCAACCTAATTAATATTTCTTTTTATTAAAACAATAACTATTCCTGAATCTGCTATAATGCAAACACTGTCTAAAAGACAGCTTAGAAATAATTAATATTTCTTTTTTTCTTCACTGCCGTACAGGCAGCTTTGATTAATCTTTAATCCTCTGTAATCCAAGCTGATTCGAATAGTGATACCGTTCGGTATCACTATATCGAATCAGATTGAGTTCCCCATAAATCTGTGCAGCTTCTTCCACTGTCGCCTTGCCAGTCTGTTCCAGCAAATCCAAATAATTTCTTTGCAGCCACAAGCGTTGCCGCTGTAGCACCGTCAGCATATTTTCTTGCTTAATAACATATACTTTCTCAACAGGAAGCGGATTGCCTTGTTTATCTTTTTCACAAAACTTCAACTCACCCTCCATTGGCATCAGATAGAGGTTGATTTGCTCATCACCTTTGCTGAGTCTAAAACGTACCCGTTTTTGCGGCATTCCTGTCATCCACCAGTTGCCACTTAGCCAGTCTTGCATACTGCCAGCGTCCTGTTGCTGATAATTGGTCAATAAACGGTGTATTGCTTCGTGCTCCAGGTCAGCCAACCTCAATGTGGGTTGCAGTTGTTCAGGCCGGGCAATCCGCGGGCAGGCATCCAGCCGTCTGGCCATTACCCTGGCATCAATAATTTCCGGTAAAGCTTTACTCTCCAGCTTTAATTCACTGGTCTCATAACCTGGCCTGGTAAAGGCGATTTTTTCCCCTTTCAGACCACGTAGATTAGTTTGTAATAAGGCAATATTTGGCTCATCTATGTCTTTGCCTAATGTTTGATGGCGAAGCACTCTGCCTGCCAACTGAATAATGGATCGAAACGAAGAAGGCTCAACAACGGCCCAGTCAAAGTCATGATCGCGTCCAACTTCTTCAACAGGGGTCGCCACCAGTATAAAGATCAGATTTTCTGCGTCACTCTGCTCGATATGCTGCCGGATAAGCAAATGATTTAATGCCTGTTGCCTTCCTTTTTTACGTTTCAGCACCTGATCCAGGTGTTTTTCCTGCTCGCTACGCATGATCAACACCTGCTGGCTGTGATAGGCCATAGCCCTGATGTCGATATCATCAGGCCAGTCTGCGGCCAGCAGATACCGGGTCAACTCAATACAAGGACTGATATTGGCAAGCCTTACAACACCAAAACTGATCTTCTTGCCGGTTTTTTCGTCCTGACAGGCATGTTTTTTGTGTTGCTGAATTATGGCTTGTTGGCTGGTCTGGTAGAAAAATTGATCCAGAGTATCATCGCTTGCCTCTGCTTGTAACGGAACAATAACAGCTTTACGTTTAATAGTTTCTGATTTGAGTTTGGCTGTTCTGTTTTCTATAAATTGCTGATGATACTGACGATACTTCTCCGTGAACTCTGTTTCGGTACTGGCACTGACATTATCAATTTGGGTTTTGAATTCATCCACCCAGATACAGCCTACCGTTCTATTTTTATCTCGTGTTTTGGCAAACAGTGCCCAGCCGGACTGATAGGCATTGAAATAACCTTCTGCCAGATCAGGCGGGATGGTTGCGGAAGAAATCATTACCTTGCGCCCAAGCATACCGGCCAGATGAATCAATCGACCAATGGCTATCAGATCCTTACCATCAAAATCATCGATTTCATCAATAACAAGGTCGGAAGACATTAGTCGTAAGGTAGGTAAAATATATTTGCCTCCGCGGATGGTTTCGGTCGCACCCATGATGTGATCGATGGTACAGGCCAACACGGGTGCATAAAGAAACTGGCAATCCCTGGGACGTTGCAATACGGTTTTCAGCATATCTTCAATATGCGGATTCACCTCAAAATCCAGTTCATTATCCAGCAAAGGCTCACTGGATTCCGAACCGCCAGAATCTTCGTCTTCAGATTGATTTTTATCCTGCTGATTTTGCTCGTGTAGTTCCTGTACCGCCTTAGAACCTATCAAAACTGCCAGTTCGTCCTTATCCAGACCAATTCGGTTGCGGTATTCATCACCGGTCTGCAGGGTCAATGTGCGTAAGCCCAGTGCCAGAATAAAGCGTAGGGAATCACCGTCTTCCGACAAGACACGCATTATCTTGGCATTGGCAAAGGTTTTCCCCATGCCGGTACTGGCCATATTGACAATAAAACAGGCGAAGTGCTGATGATCAAGAACTTCCTTGTTTTGTTGTCTCCAACGATTGATGGCATATACCGCCTTGTCTTGCCAGCGAAATTTTTTATCCTCAGATCGCTGCTTGAGTGCAGAGGGCGTATCGGCTGGATAAAATACGCTTTCCCCCTGAAAACTCATTCCTTCAAAAACCGGTAGAAAGTGGGCTGTGCGGAGAGCCTGTTTGGTAACGCCCAATAAGTGTTCATCCAGTGTTTGTTTGGGTTTGTTGTGTTTGTCCGTATTGGCGTAAAGTTTGAGTTCTCTGTGTTTTACCCGCTTATCGCTGGAAGGCTCCAACGATGAGTAATAATGATCACCCAACATTAAACATAAACGGCAATGTTGAACAATCGGCCGCCAGTATCCGCCTTCAATAGCCTGTTCTGCCAACGGCAGGGCATCAAGCAGTTTGCCACTCCATTTTTTGACTTCCCTTAACCAGACTTTGGCTTCACTAGGCAGCCCGTTAGGATATTCAAAACAGCGTTTTAGCTGCAGCTCGAAATCATCAAATTTTGTGTTCTGGTAACTCCAGTCAACACGAATGCGTCTAAGTTGGCTGGATAAATCCCGGGTTTTATTGGTGGCTTTGTTGTCGTTAGTCGGCAAACGATGGTGCGTTACAATCAGCCATCCCAGTAGCAAGGCCACATCCGGTAAATCCTGAAAAGGCTTTTTATTGGCTGCTACATTTTCTTTAAGTGATTCAAAATCTAGGCTTCCTGTTGCCAATACTTCCAACCATTGTTGATCGGTTTTACCTTGGCATAAGGCGCTGACAAACAATAAGGAAATCCATTCGTGCCGGTACGGATCCCCGATAATCTTTTTCTCAAACAGTTTATATTGAAAAAACTCGGAGGCTTTTCCCCAGTCATGAAACAACCCCGCCAATGCCGTCAGCGCCTTAATTAATGGCAGATAACACCAATCATTTTCCCATTGGGTATTAATAATCGACTTCTGTGTCAAATTCACCGGCACATACCCCTGTGCATTAAATTTGCTTTTATTCCCCACCACCCACAACAACTCACTTCGTCTGCGACTTCTGATCCAGTGGCAAGAAACGGCCGTGTTTTTAGTTGCGGTTTTTCTAAGCAGCTTTTTTACTGCTTTAAGCCCTTCTTGCGTAATAACTGTCTGCCAGGAGCGGCTGCCGATGCGGTTGGCAAAAGCATCCAGTACTCTGCGTGTACGGTTGAGTGCTTTTTTTTCACATTCAGACACAAAGGTAACTATCATAAATTATTACTCTGCATGGCAACTTTTTTAACGCACTCAAACATAAAATCCAGTGACTTGTGCTGGGTAAATTTCTGTAACACCTGCTGACGATAATCCTGCTCAGGCATGTTCTCTCTGGCACAGATAAATGCCCAGGGAAGGATAATGGCATCCTTGATTAAATCGGCCACATCAAAAACCAGAGCACCACGTCGGGTTTTACCATGCATAACAGCAAATCCATGAGGTATACCCAACACCCAAAGGGTAGTAGCTCCCAGACCATACGCAAGATAGTTACCATGGTTCAAAAAGGCATTGGCCTTATCAACACCGTTATAATCACGTACAAAATCGGTAATATGGGTATTTACTATTGCCGCTTTGTAGAGTTTTTTAGTCAGCTCTGCCTCAGTTAGCAGTAATTGATTGACCTTTGTCGCCTGTGCTATACGATTGGTAAAAGTATTTAATGCCTGAGTTATAGTTTCATCACTCATATCAAAACCCTCCTGCAGTAAATCTTTATCACTGCTCCAGATCTGTTTGATATAAGCTATGCGTTGTTGCTGAAATTGCCTGGCCACGCTCAGTCGTTTTTGATCATCAAACCAGAAGGACAGCCATCCCTGAACATATTCTGTTGGACGGTATTCACTCTGAGGAGTTAACCATTCAATTTCATTGCCCATTAAAAGCGGGGTCCCTCCTCCACCACAAAAACCAATTAACACCCCTGCGGAGGCCAGCATTCTGACTGCCGCCTGGGTGACTGAGGTGCCGGTACCCAGTAAAATTACGGTGGTATTGGCAATCGGAATATTCCAGTATTGTTTTTCCTGCTGGTTTTCGGTCAGATAAAGTATCCGACCGTCTTTCTGCATCAGCCGGCACTTTTCCAGATAATAGATATTAGCCCGTTTAGAATGTAATATGGATTTAAGATCGGTTAGTGCTTCCATTTATAAACAAACCCTGTATGCGTTTTTTATATTGACTTTCTGACTTATAGTATCCCTAATGTTTTTGTGTGTATATAATGCAATTTCCTACATGTATACTTTTCAGGCAGATTTAGAGTATGAAATGTTCAGATTTAAAAAACTTACGCTGGAATACCCTGCTAAAATGCCAGCTTATTGAAATTGTTAGTTTATGGGAGGGAAGGCTGACAACCAATGTATTAATATCTGCGTTTGGTATTGGCCGCCAGCAGGCCTCTAAAGATATTAATTTTTATATTAATGCAATTGCACCAGCAAATCTGATTTACGATAAACACCTTAAGGGCTACACACCCACAGATAAATTTA
>DRNA01000031.1 GCA_011322365.1 Aeromonadales bacterium
GTACTGGAAACAGGTCCACTGGAAACTTTATTTCCAAACTGGAAAGAAAGTGATATTCCAGTAACAAATCAGGTTCAGGCAGAAAACTTTTTTTATTATACCAGGCGTTCAAGATGGTCTTTACCTATTCCTACACAATTAAAAAACTCTAAAAATTACATAATCAGTCTTGGACAATTATGTAAATGGCTCGCTAAACAGGCGGAAGCTCTTGGCGTTGATATTTTCCCGGGTTTTCCGGCCGCACAGGTTATCTACAATTCAGACGGCTTTGTATCTGGTATTGAGACGGCTGCTATGGGGCTTGATGCATCCGGGAAAAAAAATGCTAATTACCAGCCTGGACTAAAACTTTTTGCAGGTTATACAGTTGTAGCTGAAGGCTGCCGTGGTTCATTGAGTAAAACAATTATAAAACGCTTTAGACTGGATCGTAATTCAGAACCACAGACCTATGGCCTGGGGTTTAAGGAAGTCTGGAAAATTTCAGAAAAACATGCCTTAAAAGGCCATATAATGCATGGAACTGGCTGGCCTGTACCTCATAATAATTATGGTGGCAGTTTTTTATATCATATGGATGATAATTTGATTTCACTGGGTATGATTATTGGACTTGACTATCAAAATCCCTGGTTATCTCCTTATGATATTTTTCAACAATTCAAAACCCACCCAGCTATATGTAGTATTTTAGAAAATGCGAAGCGAATTTCCTATGGTGCAAGAACAGTAGTTGAAGGCGGTTATCAATCACTACCACTACTCACTTTTCCGGGGGGGCTGCTGGTTGGTGATTCGGCGGGATTTCTGAATGTATTAAAAATAAAGGGAACACACATGGCTATGCAATCGGGTATACTGGCGGCAGAGTCTATCATTGAAAATACTAACAGGTCAGTAAAACTGGATTATAACGAACGTGTTAAAAAAAACTGGCTTTTAACCGAATTGCATCAGGCTAGAAACATCAGGCCTGCTTTTAATCTGGGAAGAACTGCGGGATTAATTTATAGTGCTTTTGAATGTTTCTTGCTTAAGGGACGAGCTCCGTGGACATTACATCACCAATCCAGCTGTAATGACCTGAAAAATAAAAGTAAATGTAAAAAAATAGAATACCCTGAATATGATGAAGAAATAACATTTAATCGCTTATCTTCTCTGTACTATGCGAATATCAGCCATCGCCATGATCAGCCCTGCCATTTAAACCTGGCTGATGAAACTTTGCCCATAATGGTGAATTACAGATTATATGCATCACCTGAAATTCGTTATTGTCCGGCAGGCGTATATGAACTGATTGAGGATAATACAAATGAACCCCGTTTACAGATTAATGCACAAAACTGTCTTCACTGTAAGGCCTGTGATATTAAAGATCCGACTCAGAATATAACATGGATGGTTCCAGAGGGAGGGAGTGGACCCAACTATAGTATAATGTAGCCCCTGGTTTTATCAGGTAAGCAAACAGGAGGATTGATTTCTATTGTGGCTTATCTGACATGTGTTTCAATCCAAGTATGGCAATCTGGTTTTCGGGTTCAAGTTCCAGAATATGCTTGTATATAAACTGAGCACCCTCTTTAATATTTTGTTTTTCATATAACTTTCCAACTTTAATAAGTACTGAAATATCTGACATGTTATATTCAAGGTACTGAGAATAAATTTCTATGGCATCTTTATAATTTTTTGTGATCACCAGTAGTTCAGCTAACTGAGGCAGGTAATCAGGAGATATTTCAGAAAGAACTTTTAATATATCATAAGCATATTCAAGTTCGCCCTGGTTAAGGCTGATATGAACAAGACGTTTTAAGGCACTTTCAATAGTATCAGGTGAATCAGCAAGACCATATTCCTTAATTGCCAGATCAGGATTGTTTAATAATTCGTATTGATAACCACGGGCCAGGTGTAAAAATGCCTGAGCTTCCTGTTGATCAATAACTTCCAGACCGAGAATTATATTTTTAATGAGATCGATTTCTTTGTGAACAAAAAGATTATAAAGTTTGACTTCAAGAGCATTTAATTTGTTGTCTTTTGAGTTTAGCATCAAATCAAATGATTTTTTAAAATTATTTTTTAATTCTCTGGCTGGAATACTAAAAATACTACATTTATTTGAAAAGTCTGCGAGTTTTTTATTTTCTGTTTCGTGAATGTAAATTCTTCTGGTGTGATTATCACGACCATATTGTTCTGTAAGCATGAGAAAATACATTGCAAGTTCACGTTCTTCGCTTGTTTTACCTAATGAGTCGTTATTATTATAGTAAGCATCAACCTTTATTTTGATATCATTAAGTACTTTTTGTTCCTGAGAAAGACTGAGATGATCCAGAAGGTAGGTTTTCTGATATTGACAAAAATGCCTGTTAATTATATCGTCCGAAATTATTAACTGACCATGTTCCACTAATCGTACTTCGGTTCGATTGATGGCCGTAAAAATATGTTTTTCCAGAGTAATGGCACTTATATATAACCAGTTAAGTTCTGCATATAATGTAAGTAAATCATCTTTTTTAAGCTCCATTTTTAATGAAGAAAAAAGAATTTTAGGTTTTTCACTGCAAAGAGATGTGAAAATCTCTGTCAATTCTAAATTCTCTTTAGCTTTTAGACCGGATACCAGTTTTTTAACTATTAGAATGATGTCAGAGTTTAAATGAATATTATTAATTACTGATTCCAGGTTATGAAGTGTTTCCTGAATTGAATTATTTATTTCTTTTATCTTTTTATGAGTTTGAGTGAGTTGAGTTAATATATTATTATAATGAGAGATTTTCTGCTGGGTCTGGTTTTTTTTCAAAAATATATCAATAAGTTTGGGTTTATCAGAAGATTTGTCTGCTAATAATGCTTCTGATACGTCTCCTTTTAAAATAACAATGTCATTTCTTAAATATTTCTGGTTTATTTCTGAGTGATTACCTGTGAGTAGATATTGTTTATTGAAACCGCATTGTTGTGTGAATGATAGAGTTAGATTGATTTCCATATCATATATAGATTTATCATTTTCTGTGTTGGTCGATATGTTTAAGTTTTTCTGTTCAGACCAGGGAAAAAGATTGTCCATGTAAAAGTGAAGTCCAAACCAGTTGCCAGTAAGGGTAGGTAGTAAGTGATTTGGATGAACAAGGATTGATTGTTTTTCGTAGTTAAATAATGACTTAATGTGTTCAAAATTATCCATCTGATATTCGCCACAGATAATTATGTCAGGAATGATAGATGTTGATGTAATATATTTTATGATGCCTGCTGTAGTGATAATTAAAAACTTTGCCTGATTCTTTTCAATCCATAACTGATGTTTGTTAATGGATTCTTTGTCTGTCAGTATGATTGCCTGTTGACCTTTAAGATGTTCTATAAGGTTTATAGAAGGAGTAAAATTATCCTGAATATTTTTAATTTGATTAAATAAATATATTTTTCTCTTATTGTTTAAATTAGTCAGAAACTGGTCATTTATATTATTTTGACGTTGTATATATGTTTTTGGGTCGTGACCAAGTATTGTTCTGTTGTCAGGAATAAAACAAAGAGAGGGGTTGTTTTTTGCAAAAATATACAGTCGTCTGGTTTGCTGACTTTCCTGATTGCTTAACATTAGAATAAAAAAAGATAAAGTTCGTATTCTTTCAGGCTGGTTCCATCCTAATTCTCTGGATTTATCGTTATATTGATTAATGAGAGTTTTACATTGTGCAATAATATTTGTTTTGTTTTCAATTAATAGTTCAAGTGCTCGTTTATCCGCCTCTCTCTGATCTTTGCTTGTTTTGTTATAGTTTCTCTCAATGTGGTTTTTCTGGTCTATAATTTTTCTATCAAGCAAAGTGCTTTTTTTAAAGCTGTTTAAATGTCTGTCCAGATGTTCTCTGTTAACTTCAAGTTGATTGTTCTCAAGCAGTCGGCATTCAAGTAAATTAATAACGGTAAAAATATGTCGTCCTAACTCTTCTGTGCCACTTTTTAATGCTTTATAATAGGTGTCAGCTGATTTTTTTATTTCTTCATTTGTCCAGTCCTTTTCTCTATTTGTATTTAGAAAAGAAAGGAATTCATTGACACCAAACTTTTTTGAAAGTTCAGTTAATTCAGTAAGATCGTTTGAGTTTAATTCTTTTTCGATCTTGTCCATTTTTAATTTGAATTTAAAATTCTCTGATGGTTTGTCTCCATCAAATAATTTTTTATTATACTCAAGTCCTTTACTGGCTTTGTTTCTGATTTTTTTAAGCTTAATGCCTGTTTGTTTTAACTCTTTTAAAATATTTCTATAATGACTGATTTTATCAGAAACCGGATGGTTTAAGTTTTTATTTAAAAAATCTAATATGCTGACTTTTTCATCAGGAATGGTTAATCTATCGCAGGTGACATGTTTTACATTATCAATGACTGCAGAGTCTGGTGAAGGATTAATAATTTCTCCCCCTGTCTGTCTTACCAGATCAGCAAGTTGTGCAATGGTTGAAATGGCTTCAAAATAGGCACTGTTTGTCTCTGCTGGTTTGCCTGAGTTTGTTATTACCGTTTGTCCCTGAATACCTACTTCAGGACCTGATTCGTGTTCAGAACTACCTTTCGCATGTGAGAAACCTTCCGGACTATTACATAAGTCCACTCCAAAGAGCAGTTGTTGTTTTATACCCATGTGTATTGCCAAAAGAATAGCTGTATTGGTTACTGTTGGGCCAACTCCATTAATATTGTCTGTATTGAGCTTTGAACTCCAGGGCAGCAGATTACCCAGATATACGTTTTTACCTAACCAGTTGCCCAATAATTGTGGAGACACATGGTATTGATTAACCAGAAGGGTGTTTTTTTCATAAAAATAAATTTCTTTACTGACATTAAAATTAGATATATGCGGGTCAACAGAAACCAATATATCCGGTTTTATTCGGGTTTGTATTAAACGACGGGCAATCCTTGATACTGCAATAATCAGATATTGTTCCTGATGTTCCTCAATCCAGGGGATATACTTATCCAGGGAAGGGCCGCCAGCAAGAATAAGTGCAGATTTATCTTTATAGTAATCTTTTAGCAGAACGGCAGGGGTATGGTTTTCAGCCAGATTTTCCAATTGCCTTTGAGTAAAAATTTTACTGCCTAATTGTGATTGATATTGCCACTTCAGATGGCTGATTTTTGCTTCTATCGACTGACAGAGTGTCAAATATTGACTAAGATAATAATATTGTGCAGCAAATGATTTAATATGAACTACTTTATTTAACATAAAGTAGATTTCCAGTCCTACTTTCTGGGCTTCTTCTTCCCAGTTTTCTTCAGTCGTAACAATTATTTTCTCATGATCCTCAAGGTTGTATTGATCATGTATAATTTCGATAACTTCCGGAAGTTCTATAAATAACCAGGTTGTACCTTTGGGAATGGGCTGTTTTAAAAGTTGTTTGACCAATAAGCCTGAATCCGTCCCGGAAATAATATATAAGGTATCTTGTGAGTCAAATGTATCACCATAATCACGCTTAAAACTGGTCTCGTAGTCTATTTGCTCGAATAACTTATGATTAACAGAAAATAAATATTGATCCCCAAACTGATTGCTTATAAGTTTTCCTATTTTCGTTTCATTCTCTAATTCAATCACGGTTTGCTTTCCGGGCTTTTATTGATGATTTGTAAAATAAAGCATAAATTGTACCAGATCAATAATTTCTAAAATAAAAAAATCTTAAAAAAAAAGAGTTTTTTCTAAAGAAATTATCCAGACCGACGCTAACATAACCAAGAAGCGGTGAATATTCCAGTTTGAGAGTATATCCGCATAACAAAAATCTCCACAAGTCATTGTTTTTAAATAATGTGGAGCATATCATAGGAGTAGCTATCATGGCTCAAGTAATTAACACAAATGTACCTTCTTTAAGTGCACAAAATCAGTTAAACCGTACTAATAAAGGGCTGGCACTGGCTCTGGAAAGATTATCATCAGGTAAACGTATTAATAGTGCAAAGGATGATGCGGCAGGTATAGCCATTGCATCACGTTTTACCGCTCAGATTCGCGGTTATAATCAGGGTATTCGAAATGCATCAGATGCTATTTCTCTTTCTCAAACAGCAGAAGGGGCTCTGGATGAAATTTCCAATAATCTGCAACGTATTCGTGAACTGGCTGTACAATCTGCAAATGCAACCAACAGTTCTACAGACCGGGCTGCTCTAAATACTGAAGTTTCACAGCTGAAAGCTGAAATTGCCCGTGTAACCAATACCCAGTTCAATGGTATTGCCGTAATTGGTGCCGGTGCTACTTCCTTCGCGTTCCAGGTGGGACCAAATAATGTTACTTCTGTTGATCAGATTAAGGTAACGACCACTAATACCACTCAATTAAGTGGTTATACCGATGTAGTAACTAATGGTGGAGTTAATACAGCAGCTAATGCACTATCAATGATTGGTAATGTCGATACCTTACTGGCAGCAGTTAACACCCAGAGGGCAACTTTAGGTGCGGTTCAGAACCGTTTTGATTCAGTTATCCGTAATAGTGAAAATGCTGTTGAAAATCTGTCTGCATCTCGTAGTCGTATTGAAGATGCCGATTTTGCTAAAGAAACCGCTAATCTGACCAAGTATCAGATTCTGCAACAGGCCGGTGTATCAGTACTATCACAGGCTAATGCACTGCCACAAAGTGTTTTAGGTCTGTTAGGCTAAGCTATGATTTCCTGAACTTCATTTTGAAGTTCAGGTTCTTCAAGGAGTAAGACAATGGTTGACTTGAATATAAGTACAAAGTTGCCGGCTGTTGATACAGCCAGTAGCTTTGTGCCTAAAATTCAATCTCAGGCTCTCCAGAATAGTCAAAAGACTGATAGTAGTGATAGTAAGGACAAAGTGGATCAGGCAAAG
>DRNA01000032.1 GCA_011322365.1 Aeromonadales bacterium
ACGCGCTCGTAGCTCAACTGGATAGAGTACTCGGCTACGAACCGAGCGGTTGCAGGTTCGACTCCTGCCGAGCGCGCCATTATTCTATAAAAATCAAGGGTTTACGGCTATGCTGTAAGCCCTTTTTTTTCATCTGTCGAAACAGTGACAAAAATATTTTCGGTTTTTTGAGTTTCTGATTTAGCCAAAAACAGAGAAAAAATTTTTTATTAAGCTGCTGATCAGCGACAAACCCCCGTATCGCATTAAAATATGTTAAATAACCGGTATGGTTATAAATGTCTTTCCATTGCACGAATTTTATATAAAATCCGTGCAATTCTAACACCATAACTAAATTTTTTATAAAAAATAACATATGGAATAATATCATGCCGTTGTAGTTGAGCCCGGTTCAAAACTGTATGTCCCAATCCAGGGGTATCTGCCTGCATATTCTGGCCGATTATGAACACGGATTCTGATTTAACGTGAACACTTTTACTGTTTTTATTGGTTCCATTAAATTATCCTGAATAATTGGTATCGGTATTAAAGATCATACTATGCTCTGACAGCTATGAGTTTATCTTTTATTGTTATGAAGTAATAAAAGGTAAAAATTTTAAGGAGCTTATGGCTGAGGGTGGGTGAGATAATTTGGCACTTACGTAGCAAACAGACAGAATAATAAAAAACATTTTTATTTTCACCATATTGTCCGTCTAAGATTACAGTAAAGAACAGAAGAAGGATAAATGGGTGAATTTTTATCAACACACCAGAAAGACTGTCCAGTTTAATAAACTGAATACACCTGTCATGATTTTTGTAATGACTGTACTGTTCAGTTTAAATGGGTGTCAGTCGATTCCAGAACATCAGTTCAGGAATACCCATATTTACTGTGAATTACCTCAAAGTAAACAGCTGCAACGTGCCATCAGCCAGAGTCAGAAGACTTTAATATTACACCACTGCCAGTCAGATTTTTATCGGCACTTTGACATATTATTGACTATTGCCTCAGGCTCTCCAGCAGATAGCAATTTGGACAATCTTGCTCGGTTTAGCCAGTGGGGGGTTCAGCAAGGCATTATCAGTCAAAAACAAAATGAAGAATTCTTGCGCCGTTATTTCACCCCGCACATGGTTTCACTGGACTATCATAGTGATTTTAATACCTATAGTCATTGTTCCATGAGTCAGCAATTACCAGAGATGCAAACCTTACTTAAACAGGAATTAAACCAAAAACGTCTGGGTCTGGCTGAGGCATTAGGCGATGTACCAGGCTATCGGCAGGCGGTGAAAGAATACCAGTCACTGAAGTTTTTGCTGAAAAATGTGAGTACAGCCTGTCAGAAGACATAAATATAAATGGTGGGCGATGCCCACCAGAGACAATTTATTATTATTGGATTTATTACTATGCAACTCAACTTAAAGCCTTTGATAAATTTCACTCAGGGAATAATGCTGGGTATTTTTTTTGTCGTACTGGGACGGCTTGTGCAATGGTCTGCATCCCTTAATGATGCTTATCAATGGTTAGCGATTAACCTGGGAATATCAGCCGTATTATTTGTATTAATTTTACTGGCCTATATCTATATCTGGCAGCGAATTCATCAGTTGCTCAAAGTGCATAATTCAGCTAATTGGCGTCATATTGTTCATGATGAACAGTTGCTGGATATGCTCACAGGCCTGGCTTTTGGTGTGGGAGTGATCTGGACAGCCATAGGTATGCGTGAAGCCTTAATGGCTGCCTTTGGTAATAATGAACTGTCAGGGCTGGCTGCACAAGGGGCATTGGCAATGCTGGATCAATTAATTAATGGCGGTATCTTAACTGCTCTGACCAGTACTGTTGTGGGTGGCATTATGGGGTATGTATTGAGGATCATTAAAACACTGACTTTGATGCGTCCCATTAATGATTATTATGAAAAAATCAGTGAGATAGTGTCTCAACAGAATGCAGCTAAAAAAAACAGCTCAACACCGGTTAATCAAAAGTCTTTATCATGTTAATACGCCAATGCCAATCACCGCAGGATGAAGTGGAAGCATTAAATGCCGATGTGATGCGTTTTATGGCCATTTTAGGACTGTGTCTTATGCTGATTTTTGCTGCAATGGAAGGTGTACGTGTGTCCTCAATGGAAACATTAAATAAAACACAGGAACAGGTTTTATTGAAAAGACAGTCAGAACTGGAACAAAAAATCAGGGAGTTAATACAAACAAAGAGGACATTAGTAGCAACACTAAGGGTTGTACAACAAAAGGCAGAACAAAGCAAACAACATTTACAGGAACAATACGATATAAAAAAGAACCAGGCAGATCAGTTATTGTTACAACTGGCTCAGCTAAAAACTTCTCAAATAAAAAAAACAGCAATAAAACAAGCGCTGAGGATAAAAAGAACAGTCAAACCCCTTAAACAAAAAAACAGCTCAAAACCACAAAAAAAAGGCTATGTGCTGCGTTTTAGCAATGATGAGGCACTGATCCAATTAGTGAAACAACAGCAGATCCAGTTAATTTTAACAAAACAAGGCGTGCCATTTCAGGTGAGACACAATAGAACGATCAGTAAACACCCATTAAAAGGAAAACATAAAATGTATGCGCTAAACAATCACACCGTTCCACAAATATATAAAATAACATTCAGTTCAAACATGACTGATCAATGGGGTGTAATATTGCCGCCAAAAATCACCACATCACTACAACGAATAATGCAGCAGCACTCAAGTGGCGAGTTAGAAATTAATGCCCTTGGCAATGTGAGCATAAAATGATAATAAACATTTGCTATACTGGGCAAAACCAGACTTAACTCTCAGGCAACTGGTGGGCAATGCCCACCCTACAAATGATGAAAAAACAATTACAACAACTGATTTTTATAATTATTTTATTAACCTCATTACCCGTAGTCAGTGCTGACAAAGCCCTGATTATCGGCGTTGATGCCTATGAAAATGGTTTGATACCATTAATGGGAGTGACCAAAGACATTAAAATGATGCAGCAAGTGGCTCAAATCATGGGCTTTGAGAGCTCACAAACTACTTTGCTCACCAATCAGGATGCCACATTGTCCGGGGTTCGACAGGCCATGGCACAACTGGTTGATAGCACTGGGGCCAATGACCGTGTACTGATCTACTTCTCCGGGCATGGCTCTCAGATATTGGATCTCAATCAGGATGAGGACGATGGGGCAGATGAAGTGCTCTTACTATCAAACAGCCAGGTGAACAGACAAGGCAGTGAAAATACCCTGACCAACGTCCTTGTTGATGATGAATTTCAACAGATGCTCACAGCCTTTGCATCCAGACAAGTGATTGCGATTATTGACACCTGTCATAGCGGTACTATTCATAAAGCTTTAACGCTGAATCCCTTAGCCAAACAAACCCAGCAAAAACTGTTTCGTTACAAAGGCATGCCAACAGGTCAGAAGCAATATACCAGAAAAGGCAATCTGTTTGCCAACCTGCGGGCAAAAAAACACCATGATTATGAACAAGCTAAAAACCCAGAGACTCAACACTATGCCGTTATTTCTGCCGCTCATGATGATGAACCCGCTATCTCAACCGAGCAGGGTGGACTTTTTACCCGTGGCATTCTTAAGGTGATGCAACAGCATCAAGAAAGCGGACAAGCACTGAATCTAAAACAATTACAAATTAAAGTCAGTGAATACATCAAACAAACCGTTCAACAGGAAAATTTACCCATCAACCATTCCCCTCAAATTCATGGAAATGCAAGGCTGATACAACAAGCTTTATGGTAACAATTAAATGGTAGGGTGGGCACTGCCCACCATGGATATTGCCGCAAATTCTGGTGAACATCCCAAGAACACAATATGTAATGTCATCATTTCTGGTGGGTACCCCAAGGGCACTTCTTTCAGGGCGCAATGCCCACCCTACGATGTCTACACCTGCTAGTTTTCAAAACCACTCTATAAAAATTTGTCTAATAGTATTTAGTAAATTTCCCATTTGTGCGTCTAATTAATTATAATACCTTCAACTTTTTACAAAAACAAACATACAATCATGAAAAAACGCCAACAATATCTTTCTGTCACCGCCTGTCTTTGCCTGTTGATAAGTGCCATTACATTTCAAACTGCTCTGGCCAGTCAAAACCGGGTGGCCTTGGTTATAGGTAATAGTCGTTATGCAGAAGCACCATTGGCAAATCCCGTTAATGATGCAAAAGCGATGTCAGCCCAACTCACCAGACTGGGTTTTGATGTGATATTAAGAACCAATAGCAACAAGCGCAGTATGATAGAAGCCATTGGTGAATTTGGTGTAAAGCTGGAAAAACAAGGCGGCGTCGGTTTATTCTTTTATGCTGGTCATGGCATCCAGTCCAAAGGACAAAACTACCTGATTCCGGTGAATGCCCACTTAAAACGAGAAACCGAATTAGAATTTGAAGCCGTGAATGCTGCTCGAATTCTCAAAGAAATGGGCTATGCCAATAACGGCCTGAATATCGTTATTTTAGACGCCTGTCGTAACAACCCACTGACCCGAAGCTTTCGTAGTGCTAAACGTGGTCTGGCACGTATTGATGATGCTCCCTCAGGCTTATTACTGGCCTATTCAACAGCACCTGGCAGTGTCGCCGCCGATGGTAATGGTCGCAATAGTCCCTATACCACACAACTGATCAATGCCATGGGGCAGACGGGTTGGTCATTAGAAAAAGTATTCAAACAGGCGGCACGAGAGGTTAAACGTGAAACCCGTGGAGAACAAATTCCCTGGGTGTCGTCATCAATAACTGGTGATTTTTACTTTAGCGGAAAAGGGCAGAGTGACTTACCTGCCCCCATACAGGTAGCCAGTGCCGACCCTGATATTGCGAGCAAAGATGAGCGAGAATTTTGGGGTGAAGTAAAATCCGACCCCAGCAAAGAAATGTATGAAGCCTATCTTGCCGAATACCCCAATGGTCACTATGCCCGTATTGCTCATATCAAACTAAAAAAATACCAGCTACCTGCACAAGCGAGTCAACCAGATATTAATCAACAATTAAAAGTGTGTCAAACCCACCTAAATGCCAATCGTCTAACCAGTGGTCGAGGTGGCAATGCATTAGCATGCTATGAGCAAATCTTGAGTGAACACCCGGGCAATAATGATGCCTTAACGGGTTTAAAACAAATCGAAGATAAATATGCAGTCTGGGCAAAGAGTCAGATAAATAAGAGGCGTTATAGTAAAGCGAAGGTTTATCTGAAGAAAATAGCGTTAATCAATCCAGACAGCGAACAATTAAGTCAATTAGAGGACTTGCTTAAAGAAAAAGAAACCTTGGCACAACAAAGCCCTCAGCCATTGAGTCGTCCCTCAGGTGGCTCAAGAAGTATCACCGATAGTGCCACAGGTGTGAAATTAGTAAAAATCCCCCAAGGTTGCTTCCAGATGGGTTCCAATAATGGGGAGGGTGATGAAAAGCCTGTGCATAAAGTGTGCATCACCAAACCTTTCTATCTGGGTAAATACGAAGTCACCCAAGGTCAATGGCAAGCCATCATGGGCAACAACCCTTCAGAGTTCAAAAAAGGCAATAACCACCCGGTAGAGAATGTGAGTTGGAACGATGTGCAACGCTTTATCAAAAAACTCAATACCAAAACAGGCAAAAACTATCGTTTACCAACAGAAGCGGAATGGGAATATGCGTGTCGTAGTGGCGGGAAGAACCAGAAATATTGCGGAGGTGACTCAATTGATTCACTTGGTTGGCATGACGAAGGTTGGAAGAACGGTCACCATGCAGTGGGTGGTAAATCCCCCAATGGTTTAGGTTTATATGATATGAGTGGCAATGTCTGGGAATGGGTACAGGATAGGTATGGTGAAAACTATTATCAAAGTAGTCCAACGAACAATCCGACAGGTCCCTCAGGCGGCTCCTTCCGTGGCGATCGCGGTGGTAGCTGGGGCAGCAGTGCCAGCTACGCCCGCTCAGCGTTTCGCCGCTTGGATGCGCCCAGTAATAGCAGCAGCTTTCTGGGCTTCCGCCTAGCCAGGAGCTTTTAATTAGCTTTTTCTTTTTTACCTTTTTAGATTTTGCTTGCGCGTAGCGCCGCTTTTGCTTTAGTCTTTATCTTTTGAGATTAAATAATAAAGCAGGAATGAGAGGCGAGCACAAGAACGAGCTCAAAAGCTGCCTGCTCATGGCCACCCTGCAGAGCAGGAAAAGCGAGCCATGTGCTGGTGGCTTTTGAGCGTGAAACAAAGCAGGTAGGGTGGGCACTGCCCACCATGGATATTGTTGCAAGTGCTGGTGGGCAATGCCCACCCTACGGAAAAACACATGATTTCTCAAGCTGTTTACCCATACAACAAAGCAATGAACACCAATGTCTAATTATCGTCGCTCACTGACAACGGGAGACACTTTTTTCTGGTAGGGTGGGCATTGCCCACCATGGATATTGTTGCAAGTGCTGTTGGGCAATGCCCACCCTACAAGTGTAAAACTGTTTAGCCATTTCCCCAAAAAATATAAAATTATGTCATTAAAAGCTTACATTTTTACCCTATTTATTAAGGTATAATTTCAAAGCGGTGGGCATTGTCCACCATGAATGATGACGTTACACGTGGTAAGCACTGCCCACCCTACGGAAAAACACATGATTTCTCAACCTGTTTACCCATACAACAAAGCAATAAAAACCAATGTCTAATTACCGTCGCTCACTAACAACGGGAGGCACTTTTTTCTTTACGGTGGTCACTTATCGGCGACAGGAATTCCTGTGTGAAGCACAATCGCGACAATTTTTACGTCAGGCCATTATGCAGGTAAGGAAAACTCAACCCTTTATCATTGATGCCTGGGTTTTATTGCCTGATCACATGCATTGCATCTGGACTTTACCAGAGGGTGATCATGATTTTTCAAAACGCTGGGGGCGAATCAAGGCTCTGTTTTCAAAAAATTTAAAACACTCGCTCTATCAGTCAAAATGGATAAATGAAAGTAAAAAACGCCATGGTGAAAGCACTATCTGGCAACGGCGGTTTTGGGAGCATGAAATTCGGGATGAAAACGATTTTAACCGGCATCTCGATTATATTCATTATAATGCGGTCAAACATGGCTTGGCCGGACAGGTAAAAGACTGGCCATACTCCTCTTTTTTTCGTTATGTTAAAGAGGGGGGGTATCCAATCAATTGGGCATTAGAAATAAAATCAGATAATGATATAGAGAGCTATGGTGAGTAGTTGTGTAATGTCATCATTTATGGTGGGCGATGTCCACCCTACCAAAGCTCAATTAAAGACATTATTTAAAAGCACTTTTCTAACCTATTGTTTGATTTAAGCCATTAAAGGCTCTTTATTTTTAATTGATTTGTAAAAATAGCAATTATATTGACCTTTTTTGAGTAAAAGTCTATTATAAAAGCTAATAACTAATAAATGGTCAGTATGGTGTCCAATATAGAAGCTTTTCAAGTATTACTAAAACAACTTCAGCATAAATCAGCCGATGTTTTGTCAGAGCTAGAAGCTCAACAGGTTGAGCCATTAAGTGAACTGCATTCTGTGATTAAAGCAAAGCGACAGTCATTGAAAATGACACAGCAGGAAGTGGCTGATTTAGCGGATATATCTCTGACGACCTATAAGAATATTGAATCCCCTGAGGGTAATTACACCAAAGACACCTTATTTGCGGTGCTTAATGTATTGGGTGTGCAATTATGTCTGAAGTCTTAGCAGTTGCTAATGTTTTTATGTCAGGTCAATTAGCAGGACAATTGACCCGTTGCAAAACCACTTACACTTTTCAATATGACAAAGATTATATCTCAAATAAAGGTATTCCCCTGAGTTATAGTTTGCCCCTGCAGCACCAGACTTTTTCCAATGATGCATTATTTCCCTATTTTACCGGGCTGCTGTCTGAAGGCTGGCTATTAGATTTGCAATCTAAAACTCAACATATTGATAAAAATGATGCATTTACCTTACTGGTAAAAAATGGTCATGACTTAGCAGGAGCAATTACCATTGAATTGTCAAATTTGCCTGAAAAAATCAGATAATCCTTATCATGCAGCCTGTTTAAAACAGTTTTTTGCAATCAATGGTGTTGATCCGGTAATTCCTATGACTTCCACTGAGTTTTATGAGAGGGCGCCAGCCCATGTGACCGGGTTTAGTATTTCAGGCGCTCAGGTTAAAATGCAGATCAAAGTGGTTGATAAACAAATCGTTATTTGTGCTTCAGGGGGCGATTATATACTCAAACCCTCACCACAGGCTTTCCCTCAGGCGGCAGAAAATGAGCATCTCTGTATGCAAATGGCCAGTGCGTTTAAATTTGACATTCCCCCTGTTGCGCTATTGCGTTTTACTGATGAAATACCAGTATTTGCTATAAAGCGTTTTGACAGAAGTTATACAGCAGGAGAACACAAACAAACAAAAATTCATCAGGAAGATTTAATGCAAGCCATGGGGCTGGCCAAAGCAACAAGCCATAGTAAATATGAATACTCCTATCAACAAGTCTTATTGGACTTGATCAAAATTGCTAAAGGTCTGCATCTGTCAGCCGAATTTTTTAAACGTCTGGTATTTGCTTATTTAATTGGCAATGATGACTTGCATCTTAAAAATATCAGCCTGCTTTATACTACTGAGGGGATCAGACTGACGCCTTTATATGATTATTTAAGTACCTCTCTTTATGATGCCACTGGTTCTGTTATGGCTTTGTCCATGCTGCCTGACAATAAGGAGACAATGGCCTTTAATCAAATGGGTAATGGTTACTATTCTTTTGCTGATTTTCTGGAACTGGGAACCAGTGTGGGCCTCAGTGAAAAATTCATTACAAAGAGTATCCGTGCAATGACTGGAAAAATAGATAAGATAGAAACACTGGTTAAACACAGTTATTTGAATACGATCAGACAAGAACAATTGATTGATTTAATAAACAACAGAAAGGCAAGGTTGATATAAGCGATTTGACTTATTTTAAAAGTGAATTTAAATAATTTTTAATTTAAGCTTTTGTTCGTCCAATTAATTATTGAGTCTCAAACCATATTATTCAAATCTGTCGTGACAACCCACTCAGCCGTAGTTTTCGTAGCTCCAGTCGTGGATTGAGCCGGATAGATGAAACACCAGCAGGTATTCTATTAGCGTACTTTACTGCACTGGGCAGTATTGCTGCTGATGGTGATGGAAAAAATAGTCCATATACCAAAGCACAGGTTAAAGCAATGAATCAACCTGGCAGACAGGTAGAGATAGTTTTTAAAGAAGCGGCCAAAAGTGTCAAAAATGAAACTAAAGGGCAACAAATTCCCTGGGTGTCGTCGTCAATAACGGGGGATTTTTACTTTAGAGACAAATTAGCGACACCCATTAAAAAATAAGATTCTATTGAGTTATATATACATAAATAAAGTAGGTAGGGTGGGCACTGCCCACCCTACAAGTGTAAAACTGTTTTGCCAGTCCCCAAAAAATTAAAACAATGTAATTAAAACCCTACATTTTTGCCCTGTTTATTAATGTATAATTTCCAGACAAAAGCAATTAACCACCTGTAAGATAATAATAACACTGGAAAAAATCCTTATGCCAGTTGATTGGCAACAAATCTTATTTGACCCTCAAAATGATCTTATCGGTCGTCTGGACCGTCTGGCTAAGAAACGTTTCTGGGATGAAAATTTGGCGGATGAAGCATTTATCTGGATTCTGGATAAACTCAAAGCCGATAATTGGTCCCGTCTGGATGGTTTTAATGGCAAGGCCAAGCCTTCTACTTTTCTTTATACTGTTTTTTTGCGTTCCCTTGAAGACTTTTCCCGTACTAAATTTGGTTATCCTCGCCCTAAGAGCTGGCTAAAAAAGCTGGGGGATTTATGGGTGCAGATTTGGAAACGCCTGTGTCTTGAGCGAGAGCCACAGGAGCAGATTAAAATGCATCTGGGGGATGGCGATGGGCAGCGTGAAGCTGAAATTAAACAAATTATGGTTACCATTAAAGCTAAAGAGCCTGATTGTGGTCAGCAGGAAGCATTAACCACTATAGGGGGGACGGATGATGAGGCCTTTTTATTTGAAAGTCAAAATGATGGCGAAGCACTGGGGCAGGATCAGTCTCGTCGTTCCACTGAAGAAATATTAGACTCGGGACACCTGGAAGAACTTTTGCAGGTGATTGGCCTCTTGACAGGCTTTAATGGTATGCAAACGGCTTCTCAAAATGAGGCACTTTTAAATAAGATGCAACAATTGTCCGTCTTATTAAAAATGGAACCGACAGAACAATTAGTCTTGCAAATGAAATTTCAGGACGGTATGAAAGACGCAGCCATTGCCCGGGCATTGGATATGAGCAATTATCAGGTTAAAAACAGCCTTGAAGGGATCATTAAACGATTAAGTAATATACTAAGTGAGTCTGGTATCGATTTTAGATGATCCGCTTTTCACTTTAACTTTTAACTGTAATTTTAATTTTTACCTTACCTGTCCGTCTAATGATATGACAGGGGAAACTAAACTTTATTACCTGACTTTTTTGTAGAGTGGGCACCCCAAGAGCACTTTTTTCAGGGGGCAATGCCCACACGTGGGTGTTATTACATCTTCTTGTGGGCACCCCAAAGCACTTCTTTCTGGGCGCAATGCCTACTCTACGAAGTCCACCCTGAGAATACGAATAATCAAACTGGAAACCTTTGATGGTTAATGAAACTGATAATTTACAAGATAATGAACAAAAGACCAGGGCTGTTGCATTGCTGGCTTTGGCTGTAAAGCAAAACAACGAAAAAACTGAAGAAGAATGTCCCGATGAAAATACCATAGCCAGTTACTGTGATGGGCTGCTTAGTACAGAACAAAGAAATCAGTTCAGAGCCAATATAATAAAGTGCCCGGAAAGTTATGCTCTGTGGATGGCAATGGAACGGCATCGAAATGAATGGCAGGAAGCCAAACAGCCTGTTTCTGATGAAACTTATAAAACCAGCAATCTATGGCAAAAAATATCTCACTGGCTTGTAACACCCTCGGGTATTACGGGAGGGGCAATGGCACTTGCATCTGTCATGCTGGTGGCTATCTTACTCAGAACGGGGATCAGTTCACCAGAATTGTCTGATAGCTACCAATACATATGGGCACGATCTGCTGGATCCGGGCAGTCTATTGGCTCTGAGCAGTCTGGATTCAGTCTGGATTATTCTGATATGAGTACAGGACAAACTAAAGGTGTGCCTGTTTTCGTAAATTCAGCTTTAAAAGCCTTTCGTGAAGGAGTAGAGCTTTCAGAAAAAACACTGGTTAACAAAGAGATAAAAGCCCTTTCATTGATGTCCCCCTGTTTTCATTCATTGAAAGAGTGCAAGACATCCATACAGCTCTATCAATATGTGGGTTCATGGACAATGTTGATGAAAGCCAGTTGCCAAATTGACTCGGCTGAGATTGATGTGCGTCAATATGAGACACAACAAAACTTGTTAAATCGCTGGTATAAACAGTCAAAAGAGCAAGGCTTGCTAACCAGTAAAAACAGTGGACTTAATAGTCGATTAGATAAACTTCATCAAATGATGCAGCAAGGTTCAGAGGTTGCTAAAGCTGAACTTTGTCAGGCGACGGATGAGTTATTAAGATTTGCAATGAGACAGTAGGGTGGGCACCGCCCACCACATTATAATTGACAATAGATGGTGGGTACCCCAAGGGCACTTCTTTCAGGGCGCAGTGCCCACCCTACGGGTAATAGGAAAATGATATACATGACGGGTTATGAGGCTCAATAGGAAAAATAATGATTCAACGATTAATTAAACATTCAACGGCTATTATCTTTTGTGTCATGTTGGGCAGTGGGTCTGCTTTTGCTCAAGATAATGCTGAAGATAAGGCTCAAGCACCTGAATTTTTCTCAGGTGTCTTCAAGCTGTATGAAGCTAATCGGGAAAAAAATATTGGTAATTATATTACCCCCGATCTGGCGGTTGTTTCTTATGCTTTAGTAAAAAACAATCTGTTAAAACAACAAGAGCAGAATGTCCTGGCGCCTGAGTTTAAAGCTTTGATACAAGGTCTTTATGGGCAGCTTAATGCAGATAAAAATTCAGATCCAACTACTTTAGCTAATAAGGATTTTTTATCCATTGTATTAATGTTAATAGCACCAGAAAGTAAAATCACACTTTCTGAACTTGCCCAAAAAGAACTGAATCTGATCAAAGAAGCAAAAGGTTTGGCAAACTCCCCGCTATGGCAATATGAGCTGGATTATTCCCAAATGAAAGTGCGTGGACACTATTCGCAAACGGCAACATTAGGGCAGTATTTTCAAAGTATGCGCTATGCCAATACAGTATTAATGCCTTTTGTTGTCAGTCAGGCCACAAAAATTACGCCTGAACTTCAGGAGCGATTTATTGCACAGGCACAGCAATTGAATGAATTGTTACACAGTGATGCCGCTTTGCTTAAAAAATATCAACAACTCAATCAGCAACTGGATTGGTCAGTCGGACCCAAAGAAGACTTTGATATGCTCAGTTTTCAACAGGCCAAAGAGAGCTGTCATAAACTTGAAAGTGGTACTGCTAAAAAGAATCCACTGTCTAATTGTTTAGTGACTTATGCTAAAAAACAAGGCTTGGTGCCTAAGATCCTTGGCCAGTCAATAGATGTCTCTCAATTAAAGAAAAATGAAAAACCAGAAGAACTGCTCATAGGGTTCAGACTTTTTCCATCACGTTACACCATTGATTTGGATTTAATGCAAAACAGTGTTTACCAGCGCCCTGGCATGCTGACGTTTGAAGGAAAAACCACAGGGCGGGACAAGCTACTTCCCTTTAGCCTGAGTATTATAAATGGTGAAGCGGTTAAGGGATACCCGATGATTAATGAGCTGATGCAGCTTGCCGGCAGTACACTGGCAAAAAACACATTAGAACAACAGCAAAATACTCGTTATAAAGACTATTCTAATCATGTCCTGAAAAATGAACAGGTTTTGAAAAATTATTTAAAGCGTCATGATGCGGGCAGTGCAGAGTGGCAATTTATGCAAACGGTTTTTAAAACTCATCAGGCAGACACTCAGCTGCAAACCCTAACCTTGATGCGTGCTTTTTGGACCTGGCGTCGATATCAGCAACAGCTCTATGCTAAACAAAGTTATACGCCCAACTTTAAAAGTATGCCACCACCAGAGTCTCGTAAAATTGCCGATATTCAACCTGCCACTGCATTGTATCAAGCATTGGCAAAATTGATCACACAACATGAGCAACAAACCAAAGAAAAGAAATGGGGCTGGTTATTAACAGATGTAAACAAACTGGCTCAACTAAGTAAAAAACGTGAGACACAAGCATTGTCAGAAGAAGAGATGCTCTATCTCAATGAACTGGATCGACGTTTAAAAGGCATAGTAAAAAACTATGATCAGGCTATTGTGGTTGATGTGCATACCAATGCTGCCGACAAGAAGGTATTACAGGAAGCCACAGGCAATGTCATGGCGACTTATAGCTCTTTAAACAAAACACATCTAAGGGGAGCCAGACTCAGCCAGTGTGAGTTTAAGCAGCCGATAAGTGAACGACTGACGGATGAAGCTTGGCGCGAACAGCTAAAGGAGCAGGAAAGTTTATGCTCAAAAAGATAGCCTTTAGGCAAATAATACTTAAGCAAAAAAAATTTAAGCATTGTTTCTAACTTTTTTAACTTTGTCCGTCTAAAACAGTAACACACAAGAATACCCTTTAAGGAGAACAAAATGTTCCAGAAAACAATCTTTAATAAATTAATACTCATTACTGGCTTAACTGCAATTATGTCTACAACGCTTATCGGTAGTGCTTCGGCAGGCATGGCGGGTGAACCGATGAATAAACGAATTTATATCGGTTCACCCGCCCAGCGTCAACCATTAAAGGTAGATTTTACACCCACTAAACCATCTTTTGCGGTCAATGAAGCCATTAAGTTTAATATCAAAGGTAATAAAAAGTTTTTCTTGTTTCTATTTAATATTGATTATGCCACCAATAAAGCCTATATGATCCTGCCCAATAATATTCAAACAGCCGATCGCAATATGTATCAGGCAGGGCAAAGATTACAGGTACCCAATGCCAATGCCGAATTTTACTCAGACCGCCCAGGCCGTGAGCGCATTGTGATGATAGCCACTACCAAATACCCCAAAGAAATTGTGCTAAATAAATACCGCCGTGCAGGAAATTTTTATATTACTGATGCTAAAACAGTACAAGATCAACTAAAGCGTATTCAAGTCAGAGGCTCACAAATTCGTTCAAACACCACAGAAGAGGTGTTTATCAAAGAATTTGACTTGCCGATTCATGCCGGTGAGGGTACGATTATTACCACACAAATGGTTCAACCTGCCATGCAGCCAGATGTTCAAAGTACTCCCACAGATTATAGTATTCGTTTAATCCCAACCACAGCCTCAACTTCTAGTGTGATACTACCTGCAGCTATTCCTTCGATTGCCTTTGTATCAACCGATAGAGTGAGCTATCGAAGCGGTGAGCCTCTGACCATTAGCTTTGGTGCAAATCAGGATGGTTATGTCACTCTTTACACAAAAAATAGCGGTAACTATGAGCGCCTGACAGAAACCGCAGTAAAAGCCAATGTGATGAATACCCTTAAAGGTCGTGTTGGACGCAAGGGTAAACAGGAAGTCATGGGAGTTTTTAGCAAAACTAAAGGCTATAAAGCGAAGTCAGACGACCTAAAATCTCATTCTAATGCGGCACAGGGCAAAGGTTTTATTATTGCTACAAATCCAGTTCAGCAACCGACTGCACAAACTATTAGCACACAACCTGTGGCTACCGCAGTGGCTAACTTCTGGGTTTATTAAATTTGCCTACAATACAAAAAGTTAAATAAAAACAATATGATGAAACTAATACTAAAAACAACTTGCTTACTGATCGGACTGGCCTTATCACCCCTTTCACAAGCGGTGGACAAAGCCCTCCTGATCGGGGTATCGGATTATAAATCATCTGCTATCAGTGATTTACCCGGTATCACACTGGATCTGGATATGATGTATCTCACAGCACAGCGTTTAGGCTTTGCCAGGCAAAATATCAAACGTCTTGAAGATGCCAAGTCCAGTCATGCCAATATTAAAAAAATGATCACCGGCTGGCTAAGTCATAATGTAAATAAGGATGATCGGGTGTTAATTTATTACTCAGGTCATGGTTCTCAAATCCCTGATGCCAATAATGATGAATCGGATGGCATGGATGAAGTATTAGTGTCTTATGATGCGGATATTGTTCAGGGAGAAGATTATAGTTCTTTAAAAAACGTGGTTGTTGATGATGAACTTTATCAATGGCTGGCCAAAATCCCCAGTGAAAGAATTTATTTCTATGTGGATGCCTGCAATAGTGGCACAGCCTACAAGAGTATTAATCTCGGTGGTAAAAACGGTAATAATTCGCTGAACCTGAAAGAAAAAGCTCAGGTCAAGTTTCTCGATTACCCAAAAATGCTCAAGATCAGACACAAAGAAAACAAAGGTATGGCCAAAGACCTCTCAAAGAGCTTGCCCAATGTGATGTTCCTGTCGGCGGCAAAAGACACAGAGTTTGCCTTAGCCACACCAAAGGGCAGTGTGTTTACCCTGGGTCTGGATTCCATTATAGAATCTGCTTTGATAAAAAATGAAAAACTCACTCCAAAAATGCTGCATTCACGGATCACCACTTTTGTTGAGGAGAAAATCCAGTCGGAAAAAATGCAGGGCAAGGTTCATCACCCGCAATTAACCGCGGGCAATACACTTAAAAATGAAAATATCTTCCCAAGAGCGGTTACTGATAATACCACACAAGTAGCCCGGAGAGTGGGCAAAGAGGATTTTGACCGGGTGCTTGCGGCAGGCATCAATCTGGACATCAGCAGTAAAAAAACAACACTCAAACTTAAAGACGTGCTGAAGTTTAAAATAGACATTCCTAAAGAGGGCTGGTATCTGAATATTGTTTATGTGGGTACAGACGGTGCGAGAACGGTGCTTTTCCCCAACAAGCTTGAAAATGACAATCAGGTAAAAAAGGGGATAGTCACCATTCCCGGTAAAAAAATGCCCTTTGATATCAGAGCTTCTCGCCCTATAGGGCCATCGTATGTGTATGCTTTTTTAACCGAGCACAAACTGAACTTTTATCAGGACTCCATTGATGGCTTTGATAAAGATGGGAAGAAAAATGCCTTTTTATCAGGCGTTTCAGCACAGGCAACCCGTGGTCTTGAAATTACATCACGCTACTATGCAGGTACGATCACTATTAATGTAAAATAACTATTTTTGGTGGGCAGTGCCCACCCTACAAAATAAATAACAATTGTGGTGGGCAATGCTCACCCTACAAAATAAATAACCCTGTAGGGTGGGCACTGCCCACCAAAATTTGTATTTTTAACTCATACTGAATGGTGGGCAGTACCCACCCTACAAAATAATGCTCATTTTTTAATTTAGATGCCTGTGTTCGTCTAATAGAAATAAGAAGAAAATGATTAATAACAACTAAACAACAGGAACAATAATGAAAAAACAACTTATCACTTTAGCACTCTTATTCACTGGACTAACAATCTCAGGTTGTGATGACAAAGAATACATCCATGTTGGTCCCAACTGGGACATGATCCACAAAATACAGGCTTCTCAAAAGAGCTTTGATGTCAATGTGTCAGGGGTTAAATCAAGCTACAAAGTCGGAGATAAACTGGCATTTAATGTGACTTCAGAAAAAACAGGCAAGTTGTGGATTGTACAAGTCGATCCCAATGATGAAGTTACCATGATCATGCCTAATCAACTGCAATCAGACAACAACATCAGTGCAGGTCAATCATTCAGCTTCCCACCTAAAAATGCCACCTGGTCAGCACCTGCCAGTGAACCAACAGGTGAAAGCGTGTTGGCCTTTATCGTCACCACAGGTGATGCCGATTTAAACACCGTCCTGTCAGGTCAAACAGATAAGAAATCAGTGATGCAAAAAACCTTCCGGATCATAAAAGACGAACCGGCCTGGGGCCTGAAAACCAAAGTAGTCAACATTACTCAATAAACACCGTAGGGTGGGCACCGCCCACCATTATTATCAATATCAGGAACGGGGTCAGACTGACCCTTTTGGCCAACAATAGCTTGCATCTTAAAAAATGAAAACAATAATCACTCTAATCGCCCTCTGCTTATCTACAACCACCTTCGCAGAACGCTATGCCTTACTTGTTGGTATTAGTGAATACAGTGATCCCAGTATCAATCTCTCAGGTCCAGAAAATGATGTTAATTCTTTGCGAAAAACACTGATACATATCTGGGGTTTTAGTAATAAAAATATCCACATTATAAAAAATGAGCAGGCAACCAAAAGTAATATCAAACTAACACTGAAAGAATTATCACAACAGTTAACTAAAGATGATTACTTTGTTTTCTATTTTTCAGGTCACGGCACCAGCTATTATGACCCTTGCAATGCCAATAGCAACCTAACCTATGATACAGGTGCATTGGTCACCTATGACAAACAATTTTTTATCACCAAAAATGATTTACGTCCCTATATTGAAATTATGGACAGTAAAGGAGTCAATGGTTTGGGTATGATTGATGCCTGTTTTGCTGGTAATAGCTACCGCAGTATCAATTTTTCGAAAAAAAATCAGCCAAAGTTTAACTACCGTTATGCCAGAATTTTACCGAAGGCATTATCTAATAGATCGACATCAGCTAATAAGGGCTTTCGTAATCAATGTCAGAATAATAACAACACAAATAATGGATCAGAAATTCTCTCCTATCCCTATCAGAATTTTGCCTTTATGATGGCCTCGTCCGCACACGAAAAAGCCCTGGATTTAGACAGTACATTGCAGGACTATTCCTATGGAAAAATCCCCCATGGTGCCTTTACCAGCTCTGTGCTTTATGCACTTAATAGTGGTAAAGCCTATACCCATGAATCTTTTTTTATGGATGTTGAACAGATTATGTCCTCAATTCCAACCATCAATCATAGCCCCTTGTTGGTTCCAGAAGATGATATAGCCTATAAAAAAAATCAGGACTTGTTTCCTGCTGATCAGCTTTACGGCAAAAAACTGTTTAATCAAAAACAACCCCAAAATGATTCAGTACAGACAAACAATAGCATTTTTCAGCAAGCGACACAGGTCGTTATACTGGATATCCCTGAGCAATACAGCCAACTTAGAGAATTTGTAGAACAAACCAGTGGACTGCGTTTAAAAGACAATACAATGACCCAAAGTGCAGATTATATTATCAGTATTGATCCTCAAGATTCTAATCAACTGACCTTAACGGATATTTACCATGTGCCTCTATACATGACTGACTCAGGTTCAATAGACGGCTCTGAAGACCGTATGATTGAAGTAGTCAAACAACTCCCTTGGTTAACCAAATTCAGACAAGCACAAAACAATCAACAGCCCTTTGACCTACGTATCACAACCACAACGGGAGACAGTAAAACTTATGCCTCAGCATTACCCAAAAAATGCAGAACATCGAACAACACGCCATTTAAAAACAATCCATCAGGCAATGCCAGCAGTAACGAGACATTTGTTGAATGCAGTGTCCTGAAACTCAAAGTGAAACTCTCGCAAAAAGCCTATCTGGTCGTTTTAGACCTAACCGCCAATGGTGAGTTCACTCTTTTATATCCTTATGCCCGTCGAGATGCCAGACAAATATCACCCGATAATCCATTTACTTTTAACAATGCCGTTGGTGAACCCTTTGGTACCGATTCCATTGTGGCCTTTGCTTTCAACTCTGCCAATGATCCCTTGTATCAAAAAATAGTCAGAAAATGGCACACCAATAAAAACTCAACTATACGTCCTGGTAGCCCATTACATAAAATCATCGTTCAACGCTTTACTACACCAGATAAACGCCATGCACAGCACATAAAAAATATACTAACAATAAAAAAACATTACCCGTAGGGTGGGCAATGTGCCCTGAAAGAAGTGCCCTTGGGGTGCCCACCATCATAAGGCATTTGACTCCGACCCCAAAATACAGAACAAAACCCAGAGAAAAACCATGAAAAAAATTATCCTATTCATACTATTAACAACCATCCTGCAAACCACTCAGGCAAGTACTGAATGCACCACAACAGAGGTAATGAACATAAAAAACCAAACTTCTTCATCTCTGTCAGAAAAACAACAACAATTCAAAATGTTCAGTCGTCAATGTCGTCAATACAAACGAGTTGCCTCCGCTGCACTGGCAGATCTCTACTTTAGCCAACAAAATTACCCCTATGCTAAAAAATACTTCAAAAAAGCCTTCCAGACTCAGGCAGGTGTCAATCCAATCAATAATGATGAAATGCAGGCAAAATACGCACTGACCCTACAACATCTTAATATTCAACATTTAAAATCCCGCAATATCTTTTTAGAGCTACGTGATAAATACAGCAATACACTCCCAAAAAATATAAACGCCCTTTATGCAGACTATATAATCAATCAATCCAGACAAACGACTTCACAAGACCTCATATTGGCAGCATTATCTTCTACAAAAAGTTACAGAAATCTAGTCATTTGTCCGTCTATTAATGTAACCATTAACTTTGCTTATAATAGTGATGAAATTAATGCGAACAGCCGGACACAAATTCAGGCAATACGGGATGCCCTAATGGATACTAAACTGGCAAGCCTGGGTTACCAGTACGAATTAATAGGCCATACCGATAAACGAGGGGATGCAAGCTACAACCAAAGACTCTCAGAAAAAAGGGCACAGGCAGTTAAAACTGCACTTATAAAATTAGAACCCACACTGGCGTCACGCTTATCAGCACAAGGTAAAGGTGAAACCGAACTGGAACTGCAAGGCAATACAGAAGAAATACATCAGGTCAACCGACGTGTACAAATTCGAGTAGCCTGCGATTAACGGTATATCCAGGAAAATATTTAATACAGTGCAAACAGATGATATAGTGTCCCTAATAAAAAAACTGAATTCTGTTCAAACTGAGTTGGAGATAACTTAACATAATAGTTGCTATTAAAAGCTTAACTAATAAAATTTATCGGAGTAAAAGTATAATTCGAGGCTGTGCAGAAAAGATGCTGTTCGCTTGCCTTCTGGAGCGTGATTAAGGAATTGTATTTGAATGTTATGTAAATAAATAAGTAAGTAACAAATTTGTAAAAAGGAAAGATATATGTTTAATTTGCACTGTAGAATTGTTATTACAATTTGTTTTATTCTGTTTGTTGTGTCAGGTTGTAGTGGAAATAGAAATAGTAGAACATTTGATGATATGGATAAACAGAGAGCTAAAGTAGATGAAATACTTGTTAATTCAAGTAATAAGCGGGAGGAAATAAGGAAAAAAGAGAAAGAAAGGCTTATTAGTCAAGAGCTTGATGCATTACCAAGGTCCGTTTCACTAAGCTTTTTAAAAAAATATAAATATAAAGATGCAGGAAAGATTACAAGAGAACTTAAAAAGTTTAATCATCGAACAGAAATGGATAAAATCACGTCAAGGTTAGTGGAATATAGAAAAAATAATCTGAATACTACTAACTGTATCTTCAATGAAAAAAATATAACTATGCGTTTGGTTAAGTTTGATCTTTCTAGTACGTCCTCTGATTCGGATTTAGAAGAACATGGAAGTATTCCGGTTGAGTATAATAAGGTTAATTTTATATCAACAGATAAACTACATCCAAAACCTATTGCTATAAATTTATTATCTTATAGAAAAATAACTGGTGGCAATATTCATTATTCAATAAGCTGCTTTATAGTGTTAGATCCATCTGATTCAGTTAAGAAGGTTGGGAGTGCCTTGCATTCGTTAGGTGCAAATCCTGGATAACTTATTCTTTTGCTCTTTTGGGGGATGTGAAGCTCTAAACTTTAGTTATAATACTGAAATGATTTTAATGAGGCAATAGTTTATGGATATTGAAACACCCTATACTTTTTTAATGCAAATTTGGTCTGGAATTGCAGCTGATATTATTCAGTTGGCAATTGCAGCACTAATATTACCTATTTTATTTTTGAGAAAAATTATCGCTATTCCTGATAGTATGAGCTTAGCTCCTTTTTTAAATAGGTGGTTATATGCATCCTGGATATCACTTTTTCTTACCATTGGCATAGGTGTTTATTACAGAACAGTCAATACTTGTCTTATTGGAAAAGAACTTGTTAATAAATTGGGGTATTCTTGCATGAATTATCCAGGCATATTATTTGGTATTTTTTCAATATTATTTGTCATTGGCATTGGGTGTTTTGCTTTTGGTGTTTTAAGTTCAGTAAAGGATGCAAAAAATGAATGTAAATAAGGTTATCATAAAAAAAATGAAACTGATAAGTTATATAGTGGTTTTAATATTACTTTTTAGCATCGTTGGTTGTTCTTGGAAAGGGTATAAATTACCAAGTGATACTGATTATGAGCGAGTTGGTGATACAGATGATGCTTATTTTATTGGCTTTCAAAATTTTGATAACTCTATAAAAAAAGATAAAGTAAGGGTTGATTCTGTTAAACAAGCAATTTTGGATGTGAAAAATATTTTTCATGATGATAGTTTTAAAAGTATATTTCTTAATAAATCATGGGTTGCATCATGTGATGGAAATAGCCTTGAAAGGGTTTCTGGTAATGAAGTTATAACTGATTTACTCTCCCTCAATATCAAAATTTCTTTTTTTCCAAAAAAACCATTTCTAGCTATAGGGTTAACCGATACAATTAATAATAGAATTGCAGTCGATCCTTATCGTATAGATAAACATAATGAAGAAGAAATTATTGATGCATCATTACTAATTGAAACTATTGCACATGAATTTACACATATGATTATTGAAAATGGTAATGTTAAATATCGAGATCGTGGTCATGGAAAAAATGGTTGCTTACAAAATAAGCTTGTGAGCTATCGTGTGGGAAAGGCAGTTCAAGCCGTGTGGATTTCTAAAAATGTTAAAAAAATCTGAAATAATCAAATTTATAAATGGGTAAAGATATGAAATAAATAAAATTATTAATACTGTTGATAAAATATATGGGGTCGGAGACAAAATAGGTTAATTACTAGTACTAATGTTGATTTAACTTCAGTACTTCCTTGTTTTCGAACCATAAATCGTTAGTAAAATTAAGAGAAACTATAAAAAATATTAAAGGAATACATAATGTATAAAAGGGGTTTGTTAAGTTTTGAAGTTAAATTTAATTCAATAATTTTTCAGGGCTGACTACATACGGAAATTTTCATAATCATGACATTTTATCAAAGTAGGCTTAATTCTTTCTTTATACACTCTCAATTAGCTCTGCTAATGGTGCTACTTTTGCTTTCAACTGGCCTCCATGCCCAGCAGGGGCGTGTTGCTTTAGTAATTGGCAATGGTGATTATTCTTCTGCACCTTTAAAAAATCCCGTTAATGATGCTAAAAGTATGACCAAAACCCTGACCAAACTGGGTTTTCAAGTCATTGAAGGTACTAATCTGACTCGCAAACAGATGCGAAGTAAAATCCGTGAGTTTGGCAATGCCATTAAAAATGCTGAGGTCGGGTTATTTTATTATGCTGGTCATGGTATGCAGTCCAATGGTAAGAATTATCTGATTCCAGTTCAAGCTAATATCCAGGCTGAAGATGAAATTATGGATGAATCGATTAATGCTTCATCAATCCTTAGAAAAATGGAAACTGCAGGCAATCCCATCAATATAGTAGTGCTGGATGCTTGTCGCAATAATCCCTTTAAGCGTAGCTTTCGTTCTGTTTCCCGTGGTTTAACGCGTATTGAAGGCCCAAAAGGTACTCTGATTGCTTATGCAACAGCCCCAGGCAGTGTAGCTGCTGATGGTGATGGCTCTAATGGGCTTTATACTCAATATCTTATTAAATACATGCTGGAGCCGGTGCCTCTGGAAAAAGTATTTAAAAAAGTGCGTATGGCCGTAAGCGATGTGACGCATGATCGTCAGATCCCTTGGGAAAGTTCCTCTTTGGTGGGTGAAGATTTTTACTTTAATACTGATCGCAGTGTGACTAATAATAATTATTCTGAGCAGCCAATTATTCAGTCTGTTTTACCTAAAACAGGGAATTTAATCATTCGCTCTAATGTGAATGGTGATCAGGTGATGATTAATGGCGAACCCAAAGGTAGTACAAAATTAGATTTAGAGTTGAAGCCAGGTGTTTATGTCATTGAGGTGAGCAAAAAAGGGTATAAAACCTTTGAGCAGTCGTATAATGTTGTAGCAGGTACTGAGCAGATACTTTATGCCAAATTAAGAAAGAATAGGGTTGATGCCACTAATACAATATCACCTAAACCAAGTTATAGACCAACAAAAAAGAAAAAATATACTGCTGAGCAGCAAAGAGCTATTGATTTGTTTAACCAGATGTAAAGTCACAATCGTAAGAAGCACAAAAGTTATTTAGTCTATCTAGTTAATTTAATATGGATAAAATTTTAATGAAAAACCTTTTCTTGTTTAATATTGTCTCTGTGGTTTTTTTTGTATCAGGTTGTTCTGGCTTGCATTCAATTCCACCCGCTTCATATGACGAAAATACTCCTAAAAATACAATAAAAGTATTTTTTGATCAATGGGGACAAGTTTACCCTAAACGTATTGATACAAATATAGATAAGGTGAGTTTTGGTTTCAATTATGGCTTTAATATTAAAATGTATATGGAGCAAAAGGGTATAAGTTATAATGCTGAGAAAACTTATACTGAACTGGCAACTGAAATCAAAAAGAAGTTAAAAGAATCAGGTGAAAATTCAAAGCTTGTATTTCTTATACATGGTTATAATAATTCTTATAAAAAGGCTTCAGATTCTTTTGCAGAACTAAAAAAAATATTAAAACCTTCAAAAGATATTATTTATGTTGAAGTTTTTTGGGATGGCTTATATAAAGGTAAATATACTTTTCCTTACCCTTTATTTTATTGGTTTGATTCAATGACCTATTCTAATCTTGCTGGACAAGTCGGTTTGAGAAAGTTACTTAATGAGTTGGATGATGGAGCGGATATTAATATTATCACACATAGCCGTGGTGCTGGTGTAGCTGTAAGTGCTTTTTCTGATCCTAAATATGATTCTGCGAAGTATAATTGTGATCCAGCTAAACCGTTTGATAAACAAAAATATCAAGTATGTGTTCCACCATTTGAATCAGTTGATAAGAAGCAATTTGCTCGAGTGAATTTAATTATGATTGCACCAGCAATTGGTCGTGGTCATCAGATTAAGCAGCTGAAAAAAAACATGCCTGAGAATTCTGGGGTATATATTGGCTTTAATGATAATGATCCTGCATTACTTAAATCAATGCTAAAGTCCAATCAGTTTGGTGATACTTCATTTGGTGCAGTGAATGATTATTATCATTCAATATCAAATGAAGTTAATATTGATAAGCAATGGATGCAGAGAGTCCGTTATTTAGGTTATCACAAACATGCCCTTAACGGGTATTTAAATTCAACTAATGATGATACATCTTGTTTATTTTGGGCTGCAAATCTTCTTGATATGAAGCCGAGAGATTGTGGTTTGTCTCGTCGTGGTAATTAATGTTGCCCACTTTATCTTTGCAAAAATAAAGTAATAATAAACAGGTGGTATTGCCCACCAAAACCTAACCCCATCACCTCACTAGCAGGTAGGCTGGCATTGTACCTGAAAACAAGTGTCTTTGTTGCCCACAATGTGTAACGTCATCATTCATGGTGGGCGGTGCCCACCCTACGAAGAATCAACATTCTATAAATTCTACCTCCAATTAAAAAATATTGATAATTTTGTCGGGATTATTTGATTTAAACTTTGAATTAAGTCAAGTGTGGTAAAAAATGGGGTCTTTTTGTACCATACAGGTCTTTTTTAGGGGGTGTTTAATAAAGCAAGTCAATGATGGTAACCTCGATAATGAATTTTTCAATTTTCATTTCTCTGTCCGTCTAATCAATCAAATAAAACCTAACCATCATAGGGCTGTAATTTGGTAAATTGCAGCTTATCAAGAGTCTAAATATGAAATATAAAATTAATGTACTTCTTTTTTATTGTGTTTTTTTAGCTTTTTTTGTTCCATTGCTGTGTCATGCTCAAGATGCTGTCAATCATGTTATCCATCCTGTTGAGGCTTATTATGGTGGTGAAGCACAAAGACAACGGGTTGATCTGACGATTAAAGGCGAATTAAAGACTCTTATGATTTCTGTGAATCCCGTTGATAATGAACTTATTATTCCAAACGATTCGCTCCTAAATTCGCTCCTCAATGAGTGGCAATCCCCAGAAGAACCCATTGAAAGAATCAGAAAGTTCTCCAGTTATTCTTTAGGGATATTTTTTAAAGACAAAGTCGTCTTTGATTCCAGAAAAACGCACTATGATTATATTCAATTTTCAAAGGTATGCTATAACCTTGAGAACAGACCTCAGTTACTTTTTTCAATGTCAGTAGAAGGAACGGCTAATGTGGATATTCATGATATTTTGTTTATTTATTATGAGCCGGAAGATAAACAATTTCATCACAAAATTGTGGCGTCCAAACATATGAAAGCGGGATGCGATATTAGTCAGGCAAACAAAAACAAACAGTCTGTCAATACACTCAGGACCGATGGCTTAATGATACTTAAGCAACTAAGCCCCAGTGAAGACGCCACTCAAATTGTCATCAAAAAAAATTCACATTATTCATTACCCATAAAAACCATCACACAGGCAAAACTCGATGAATTATTTGAACAATTTAAGCAGTTAAAAAGTAAGTCTGATGATGTGTTTTCAGAAAATACTGATCCCAATATCATATACGATGCTGATTTAACGCCCAGGTATGCCATCAGAACACCTATCGAGAACAAACAGTGGAAGATTGTTGAGCTGAGTTACACTGAAATATGGCACTCATGGGGCGTTCTGCTGGCACTGAACAAACAGACAGGGCAATGGACTTCGTTTTATTCTATCCCCAATGGCGGTTCAAAGATTTTTCTGTATAAACCTGATTTATTTAAATTAGAGAAAAATATCTTAACAGGAACGTTCTGTCCCTATTGCAGTGCAGGCAGTTACTGGGGAAGCTGGAAAGATTTTGAGATCAATTTAGATGAATTTACTGCCAGAGCAATTAAGATTGAAGATGATTAGTTTTGACTATTTTTATATTAATGACAATAAGTGATAAGCAATGAAGATTTTATTTTTATTGATAATGATTTTTTTAATTTTCCTTTCTTTGTCCGTCTAATTAATCAAATAAAACATCAACCATCATGGGGTATTGATATGACCGATAAAAGCATCACTATTCATCTTAATAATGACTCTGCATTATTTGCCAGTAGCATTAAATTACAAATAATAAAAAATAAGAGCCTGACTACTGCAGGTATTATGCAGCAAGTGGACATTCTAGAGAAATATAGCGAGATCCGTAATGAAGTCAAATCCATACTACAGGATTTTGAATCTGATACTGAACTTAAACAAGCATTCAGTACAGTTTTTGAGTCACCAGAACTTTTCTTAAAACTGAGTCAGCGCATTGAAGATGATTTAGTTGAATACAAAAGCAGACAGCATTTAGGTTCAATACAATATCAGGAGCAAATATAATGAATAAGAGTAAAGCGTGGTCTATTGTTGAGCAGTATATGGATAATAATCCTGATGCAATTCGTGGTTTGGAAATGTTGAGGGGTGGTTGGGGTTGTAAAGAAAATAATGCCTCACTAAATAACTGTTCCGAAATGGTGTCCATATAAATGGAACTTAAGCTTTGTTTATCGATCAAAGAAATTAACCAAAAAAACCAGATCAAACAAAGCTTAAGTATGAATAATATTATAACGGAACTGAGCCGTCCTGTACGCCGAC
>DRNA01000033.1 GCA_011322365.1 Aeromonadales bacterium
AAATTTTTATATAGTCTTGGAATAAGAGAGGTTGGTGAGGCCACGGCGAGGGCGCTGAGTCTGCATTTCCCTGATCTGGAAAGTCTGATTAAAGCTGATGAGCAAACCTTGCAACAGATACCCGATGTGGGTCCTGTAGTTGCCGACCATATTGTACATTTTTTTCAACAACAACATAATATTGATGTGATAAAACGTTTGCTCGATGCTGGTATTCATTGGCCCAGACCCGAGCAAAATAATACAGCCGATTTGCCATTAAATAAACAGAGCTGGGTTATTACCGGAACCCTGGCATCTTTTAGCCGAGATGAGATTAAAGAAAAATTACAACGCCTGGGCGCCAAAGTCAGTAGCAGTGTATCGAAGAAAACCCATGCAGTAGTTGTAGGGGAATCGCCGGGAAGTAAACTGACTCGAGCTCAGGAACTGGGTGTTCCGGTACTTGATGAAGCGGCTTTACTCGCATTATTTTCAAAGTATGAGCTCACATGAGAATCGTTTATACTGCGGCTTCAGTGATCGATGCTCAACTGGTACTGGACAAATTACACTCAGCTGGTATTGAATCGATAATGACAGGGCAACAGTTAGTGGGGGCCATTGGCGAGTTACCGGCAAATCTGGGCCCTGCGGTTCAGATAATAGATAATGAAGACTTTTTACTTGCACGTTCCATTATAGAAGACTATGAAGAATGTCTGCAGGAAAGTGGTGAAAACTGGATTTGTGAAAATTGCTCTGAACCACAACAGGGAAATTTTCATCAGTGCTGGAATTGTGGCCAGATGAAGATTGATCCCAGGGCAGAAACACCTGAGATAAAATAGCACAGTGAAATAACAATTCCCGGCTTTTTATTCAACAGATTACGAACTAATTATTTTAAATGGACAGGATAAATGAAAAAATTTGATGTATATGCTGTAGGTAATGCTCTGGTAGATTTTGAAGTCGAAGTTTCTGAACAGCAACTTGAACAACTTAAAATTGAGAAAGGTATTATGACCTTAATCGATGCCGAACGTCATCATGTTCTTATGGGACACCTTGAAGGCACTCGGCACAACCGAGCCTGTGGAGGTTCTGCGGCTAATTCTATCATTGCTTTATCTCAACTGGGTGGCAAATCTTTTTACAGTTGCCGCGTTGCAGATGATGAAGCCGGTGATTTTTTTCTGAATGATCTTCAGTCTCATGGCGTTGAAATTAACCAGAATAGCCATCGCCCGGAAAGTGTTACTGGCAAGTGTATTGTTATGGTGACACCGGACGCCGATCGAACTATGAATACCTATCTGGGCGTTACAGGAGAGCTGGGTAGAGATGTGCTTGATAAAGAAGCTATTAAAAATAGCAAATATTTATATATTGAAGGTTATTTATCCAGTGCCCCTTTAGCCCTTGAAGCCGCTTGTGAAGCTAAAAAGGTGGCTGAAGAAAATCAGGTGAAGGTTGCTTTCACTTTATCTGATCCGAGTATGGTGAGATTTTTTCGGGAGGGTATTGATACTTTAATAGGTAAAGGTGTCGACATGTTGTTCTGCAATGAAGATGAAGCATTGGAATATACCGGGCAAGTCACTCTGGAGCAGGCTATACCGTTATTGAAACAGATTGCCAAAACATTTGTGATTACTCTGGGTGAAAAAGGCTCAATGATCTGTGATGGTGAGAAAGAGATTGTTATTTCTGCTGAAAAAGTAGATGCTATTGATACCAATGGAGCCGGGGATATGTTTGCCGGGGCATTTTTATATATGCTTTGTCAGGGTCATGATTTTGAGCTGGCGGGACAACTGGCCAACTTTGCTTCAGCTAAAGTGGTGCAGAAATTCGGCCCCAGATTAAATGCTGAAGAAGCTATACCTGTTCAAAAATTTGCAGGGGAGTTAACTCATTGAAAATCTTCATCTTACGACATGGTAAGGCGGAACCTGCAATGGCGGGTGAAGCAGACAGTGTACGCAATCTAAGTGATAAAGGCATATTACAGGTCAGAAAAATAGCATCCTGGATGGAGATGCATCAGTATATTCCTCAATTAATTTTGTCCAGTCCCTACAATCGTGCGTTGCAGAGCGCTGAAATTATCAAACAGGCTTTAACTATCAGTGCACCAATACAACTTGAAAATGCACTAATTTATGGTGAAAACCCGATGAAAATGTACGACATTATCAACTCACTGGATATTGATTCAGTGCTATTAAGTTCGCACATGCCTCTGGTTGCAGAATTAACCCACTTATTTGCACCAGCTGCGATGAATGAAGGTTTTCATACGGCTGAAATAATTAAAATCAGTTTCGATAAAAAAAATCAGCATGGCATTGTAACGGCTAACATTACACCCAAAGAAATATAATAAAAACAATGAAGTCTAACAATAGTTCACAATTACAAAAAGAGATTTATGTGTCAGGGTTTATCCGTAGTTACTGGATTGCATTTATAACTATTATGTCGACCTTGAAAACATGTTTGAGTATCATCTTCACCCGTAAAACTGATAAAAATTCCTATCGAACTAAAGTTGACCATATTCTACAAAGTTGGGGAAAACGGTTGTTAGATATCATTCATACCCAGGTGAAAGTGGTAGGTAAGGAAAATTTACAGTTCACTCCGGGAAGAGCTTATATGGTGATGTGTTCACACACCAGTAATTACGATATTCCCGCAACCTTCGCAGTGCTGCCTGGCTCCATTCGAATGTTGGCAAAAAAAGAATTAAAAAAGATACCCATTTTCGGCAGAGCCATTGAAAGTTCGGAGATGCTCTTCATTGACCGTCAAAATAGAAAGCAGGCTATTAAGGATCTCGCCGAAGCAAAACAGAAGATGGAGGATGGTATTATTTTGTGGGTGGCCCCGGAGGGTACGCGGACGCTCGGTAGAGGGAAAGTCGGAAAATTAAAAAAAGGTGGTTTCCATGTTGCAGTGGATACAGATGCTATTATCATACCCATAGCCTTTCGGGGTATTGATGATTTACAGCTTAGAGAAAAGCTGGCCTGGCATATCAATAAAACCATTGAATGCCATATCGGCACACCCATAGACAGCCGTGGTTATGATAAAAAAAATCTTAACCAGCTACTGCAGGTTGTCGAATCTCAATTTAAGTCGCTGGTGGGTTCAGAGCAATCGAGTTAGTATTTCTCACTCTGCTGGGTATAATTCTTCATTTTTCCCGGATTTTACAAAGATTTAGCTTATTTTAACCAGTTTAATGGAAATCTGTGTGAAAATACCCTAAGATTAGCCATATCATTGATTCTATTAACTTATTGACTCGTATTAGATAAATTGGCATTATCCTGGATATGCCAGATTAATTTGTCAAAAGAAGGGTACTTCCATGACCAAATCCGAACTTATAGATAGGTTGGCAAGCCAGCATGTTCAATTATCTTATAAAGATGTTGAACTGGCTGTAAAATCTGTTCTTGAACAAATGGCTCAAACTCTGGCGAAGGGTGATCGAATAGAGATCCGTGGTTTTGGGAGTTTTTCATTACATTTTAGAGCGCCCAGGATTGGAAGAAACCCTAAAACGGGTTCGGCTGTTACTTTAGCTGGTAAGTCTGTGCCACATTTTAAACCGGGTAAGGAACTCCGGGAGAGGGTTGATAAGGCCTGGAAACTAAGGAAGGCAAACAACTAAATTATTAGAGAGCTTACAAAGGTTTTTTATTCTGATCTCCATGCTGGGCTTTAAAGTCCAGCATTTTTTTATCTGAAAAAACAATGAATAGAGTTACCCTGCAATCCTGAAAGTCGTTATCTTGTGGTGGTTTGGGTATATACCCATGATACCTGAAGATGCAGGATTTCAGAGTGTTTTAGGCCATTCAATTTAAGGCGCATGAGTGAGGCAATAGTCGTTCTATTGTAAGCTCATGCAACGCAGAAGTGGATGGCCTAAAACGCTTCTACGATGGGTTTAAAAGCACTTTATTCTGCGTTGTTGATTTCACCAATGGAATAAC
>DRNA01000034.1 GCA_011322365.1 Aeromonadales bacterium
CCACTATTTTACTGTGTTTTTTAACCTTTAGCCTGATATCACTATCAATGGTATCCTGTAAACAGACCGACCGTTCACAAACTCATGAAAACATGACCATACCTGCTTCTGAATCTATGCCTAAAGAAAAAGAATCTTCCACCAGAGAGGAAAAGAAATGGTGTTTGAAATTAAAAGTACCTGATGGTAACTGGCGTTTGCAGCTTGAATCCATTTATCGACTTGACGATAACCTTTTCGTTTTTGCCCAGGTCTTTAGAACTCCCGGGGCGGGTATTCAGGTGATCAGCACCAGCTCAGCCTGCGCGCCAGTAGATGCTAAAAATGCTGAGGTTAAAGTTTATATTACCGGAAAGACCTGGGGTTGGGGTGACCATCAGGCCATAGAATTTGTTAACAAATGGCCGACCCCACCAGAAAATAGCCAACTTATTTATCGCTACAATAAAAATGATAAACCTATAAAGCCAGAGCCAGACGATAGCCTTGATCGATAGCCCGTTTAGCATCCAGTTCGGTGGCCAGTTCAGCGCCACCGATTACGTGTACACTCATTTTTGTAGCGGACAAAGCCTCTTTCAACGGAGCAAAACTCAACTGGCCGGTACACAGGATAACATTATCTACGGCGAGGATTTTAACTTTATCTTTGTATCGAATATGAAGTCCTTCATGGTCTATTTTCAGATATTCTACCCCTCCAAACAGTTCAACCCGTCGAAGTTTCAACGACATCCGATGAATCCAGCCGGTGGTTTTCCCCAGACTCTTTCCCGGTGCAGTATTTTTGCGCTGCATTAAATAAATCTGCCGGGGAGACTCCTCCATATGGTAGCCATCATCCAGTCCACCACGATGCTGATAACTTTTGTCAATATCCCATTCTTTTAGCCATTTATCCAGATCCAGGGTACTTGATGGACCCGATTCCGATAAAAATTCTGCCACATCGAAACCAATACCACCAGCGCCAAGAATTGCCACTCGTTGACCAACTTCAACTTTATTTTTTAATACATCGATATAACTTAAAACATTCTCGTGTTCGATACCTTCAATATCTGGAATGCGAGGAACCACTCCACTGGCCAGAATCACTTCGTCATAATTACCAGCCACCAGAGATTCTGCTGATGCGGTTTCATTCAGCCGTAATTGAACACCATGTTTTTCTATCTGCCGATTAAAATAACGAATAGTTTCGTTAAACTCCTCTTTACCCGGTACCTGCCTGGCCATATTTAACTGACCACCAATTTCAGCTGCCTGTTCTATCAAGGTGACATCATGTCCCCGCTGTGCGGCTGTGATAGCAAAAGATAATCCCGCAGGCCCTGCTCCCACCACCGCAATGCGCTTTTGTGTAGTGACAGGTTTTACTATTAATTCCTGCTCATAACAGGCTCTCGGATTAACCAGACAGCTACAACGTTTATTGGCAAAAACGTGATCTAAACAGGCCTGGTTACATCCAATGCAGGTGTTGATTTCATCCGCTCGACCCTGTTGCGCTTTTTTAATAAATTCAGCATCAGCGAGAAAGGGACGAGCCATGGATACCATATCAGCCTGACCTTCGGTGAGGATTTGTTCCGCTACCTCAGGCATATTGATACGATTGGTAGTGATTAAAGGGATTGAAACTTCGGCTTTCATTTTTGCCGTTACCCAACTAAAGGCAGCTCTGGGTACCATGGTCGCGATGGTAGGAATGCGAGCTTCATGCCAGCCAATGCCGGTGTTGATAATGGTAGCACCTGCCGCTTCGATGGCTTTTCCCAACTGTACAACTTCCTCCCAGCTTGAACCATTTTCTACCAGATCCAACATAGACAGGCGGTAAATAATAATAAATTTCTCGCCTACTGCCTGCCGTGTTCGTTTAACAATTTCCAGGGGAAATCGGATACGGTTTTCATAACTTCCTCCCCATTCATCATCCCTTTTGTTGGTTCGCGTACAAATAAACTGATTAATGAGGTAGCCTTCAGAACCCATCACCTCAACACCATCATAGCCCCCAAATTGGGCCAGTTCTGCACAGCGAACAAAATGATCGATAGTTTTTTCAACCTGTCTCGCACTCATTGCTCTGGGTTTAAAAGGGGTAATAGGAGACTTGATAGCACTGGGTGCTTTTGAAAACGGATGAAATGCATAACGCCCGGTATGCAAGATTTGAAGCGCTATCAGGCCGCCGGCATCATGTACAGCCTGAGTGACCACGCGATGCTTTCTGGCAGTACGTTTATTGGTTAAATCACCGGCAAAAGGTGATACTCTCCCGGTTTTATCAGGTGCTATACCACCGGTAACAATGAGACCTACCCCTCCCTGTGCCCGTTCGGCATAGAAGGCAGCCATTTTCTCAAAGCCACCCCGCTCCTCCTCCAGACCAGTATGCATGGAACCCATTAACACACGGTTTCTTAATTTTACAAATCCCAGATCTAATGGGGATAACAGCTGCGGGTAAGGGTTTGACATTTTTATTGTTCTTTATTTTATTAGCATTATTGCAGTCTAGCCAAAGCCCGCTCTGTACTCAAGGAATTATTCCATCCATTTAAGCGTACCCGCAAAATTGCTATGAATAGAGTTCCCTGAAAAATTTCATTACATTTAATCACAAACATTTCTTGATCTTAAGCTCAACTCATGGAAAAGTAGCCAATTACCTGTATTTGATTAACTTTGGCTAAATTTACCAGTAAATTGGGTATATTTTTATCATTTTAAGGAATGAATTATGACAACTGTCGAAAAACGTAATATTTTTGTTCGCCTCTTATCCGGTTTCTGGCACTTCCTTGATGAAAGTCGTCGTGCTGTTATTAATATTTTATTTTTATTTCTGCTATTTATCATCGTAACATCTTTTTTCAAAGAGAAAATTACTGTAGTTCCTGATGGTTCTGCATTGGTGATTAATCCGGCAGGCTTTATTGTCGAGCAAAAGGATTACATTAACCCTGTACAAAAAGCCATTGACGATGCCACCAAGTCTGAAAAACCACCACAGACCGAACTGAAAGATATTCTGGATGCCATTCGTAATGGTGCCGGTGACAAACGTATCAAAATGCTGGTCATTGATACCAACCAGCTGATGGGTGCAGGGATGACCAAATTACAGGCTATCGCAGAAGCCATACAGGACTTCAAGAAAAAAAGTGGTAAGCCCGTCATAGCCAATGGCACTTTTTATTCTCAGGCTTCCTATCTAATAGCATCACAGGCTGACGAAGTCTATATGGACCCAATGGGTGCAGTTGTTCTTGAAGGTTTTGGACGTTATCGTACCTATTTTAAAGGCCTGCTGGATAAACTTGGAGTAAATTTCCATATATTCAAAGTCGGTACTTTCAAATCAGCCGTGGAACCCTTTATGCGTGACAGCATGTCGGACAAGGCCAAGGAAGCAAATATGCGATTCCTCAGTGTACTTTGGGATGCCTATAAAGATGATGTCGCTAAAGCCCGAAATCTAACCTCTGATGAAATCGAAAATTATGCGGTTAATTTTGCTGAATTAGTTAAACAAGAAAAAGGTGACAATGCAGCGCTTGCGCTAAAAGCAAAACTTATCGATGGCATAAAAGATAACCTGGAATTTACCGCCTTAATGGTTGATAAAGTCGGAGCAGGCAAAAAAGGAAAGTCATATAAAAAAGTTACGCTCAATGCCTATATTAAAACCATCCACTCTCCTATAGAAATTTACAGTGATGACACTAATAAAATTGCACTGATCACTGCTAAAGGTGAAATTCTTGATGGTGAACAGGTAGAGGGAAAGATTGGTGGTAAAACACTGGCAAAACTGATCCGTAGAGCACGCAAAAACGAAAATGTGAAGGCAGTGGTTTTACGCGTAGATAGTCCGGGAGGTAGTGCTTTTGCCTCGGAAATCATTCGACGAGAAATTCTTGCTACTAAAGCCGCAGGGAAAAAAGTTGTGGTTTCAATGGGTACTTATGCCGCCTCTGGTGGCTACTGGATTTCGGCTGACGCCGATCAAATCTGGGCTCGACCTACAACCATAACGGGTTCAATTGGTATTTTTGGCATGTTCCCAACCATTGAAAAACCCCTGAATGACAATGGAATCCATCGTGATGGCGTTGGCACAACGCCACTTGCCGGTGCTTTCAGTATCGCTTCTCCTTTATCTGACGATGTTGCTGAGACCATTCAGCAAATCATTAACCACGGTTACGACAATTTCCTTGAGGTGGTTGCCAATGGACGTCACATGACCAAAGAAGAAGTCAACAAAATTGGACAGGGCCGTGTCTGGGTTGGTGTGGATGCAAAAAAACTGGGACTGGTTGATGAACTGGGGAATTTACAGGATGCCATTCATGCTGCCGCAGAGCTTGCCGATCTGGGTGATGACTATGAAGTTATGCCCATTAAACGTAAGCTCAGTGAAGATGAAAAATTACTACAGGAAATTTTCTCTGATGCAAAAATAGATCTCACGGGGTTAGCAGCAAAAGGTTCCATTGCACTTAATTCGCAACATGGCAGTAATTTACCTTTGGCTAAGGTCATCAATATAGCCTCTAAAGAACTGGATAAACTGGCTAATTTTAATGATCCACAGGGAATGTATGCTAACTGTATGTGTATGCTTGACCACTGATATCCAGGCATATTCATTTCATTTATTACCAATCGGGGCTACAATAGCCCCGATTTCTGGTTTGGCCAATAAACTGGATACTAATAGATGAAGCATTCCTGAGGATTATCCTGTGGTATCTCACTCAAGCAAAAATAAGCCCTCTGTCTACATTGCCTATACAGGAGGGACCATTGGCATGGTACCGGGTGATAAGGGCTATCGGCCCGAAGCGGGGTTTCTCACCGAACGTATCAACACTCTCTCTAAAAGCTATCCAGAGCAACTGCCCGATTTTAAAGTGCATGAATACAGTCCGTTACTGGATTCAGCCAATATGAGCCCTTCGGACTGGGAACAGATCGCCAGTGATATAGAAAGTCATTATACGGAATTTGATGGCTTTGTTATTTTGCACGGCACCGACACCATGGCTTATAGCGCCTCTGCACTGTCTTTTATGCTGGAAGAACTGAGTAAACCGGTGATATTTACCGGCTCTCAAATACCCATTGGGCAAATTCGCTCGGATGCCATTGATAATATCATCGGCTCGTTACTTATTGCCGGTTATCAGGCGATTCCAGAAGTGGCTATTTATTTCCATAACCACCTTTACCGTGGCAATCGCTGTCAAAAAGTAGACGCATCGGGTTTTGATGCTTTTGCCTCGCCTAATTTTCCACCGCTGGCAAACGTAGGTACTAAAATCGAAATCAATCAGTCCATTATCAACAAATTCCCCCGAAATTCCTTTAAAGTACAACGTATTACTCCGCCGAAAATTATTACTATGAATTTATTTCCCGGTTTTGATGCCTCAATTATTCAGGCTTTAACCGAGCAAAAAATTGATGGCATTATTTTAAGAACCTATGGCGTTGGTAATGCTCCTGTTCAAAATAAAGCCTTGTTACAGGCTCTGGAACACGCCCATCAACAGGGAATTGTCATTGTTAACTGTACCCAATGTTTTCAGGGCCATGTGGACATGAGTGGTTATGAGACAGGTACGGCTTTAATGAATGCCGGTGTAGTCTCAGGTGCCGATATGACAGTAGAAGCCGCATTATCCAAGCTTTATTACCTGTTTAATATTGGATTGGAACAACAGCAAATAGAAACAAAGATGCAACAGAATCTCAGAGGGGAGTTAACCAGACCATCAACTACTAGCGTCTAAAAACTGTTCTAGATAGGCGAATTGTGGCGTTAATTCGCCCTGGTAAACAATGGTGGCTCTTTTTAGATTTTGTGGTAAGTTGCACTTATCCCAGCTCAATGATAAATCCATGTCCATAATGGCAGGAATATACTCGGGCAAAATTGCCGAGAAATGACAGGATGAATCCATGGAAAGTTCACAGGGTAGATTATCAATACACATAACCGCCAGTCCGTCTGCCTTTAAACCATCCTCCAGACTATCGCTTTGCGGGAAATAGGTGTATACCGGATGGTCGGTATCGGTAGATTTTTTGGTGCAGGATAAACTGCCGTCAATATCGGCACTGATATCGCCTACAATCAGGGGGAGCTTTTTTTCATATTTCTGCAGAATATTCAAAGGCAATAATTTTGGATATTTTTCTTCCCAGTAAGGTGTCTGGATGAGGATATCAAATTGTCCGAGAAACTCGTAAAATAAAGATTCATAAGCCACACTGCCCTTTTCCAGATAATCATTAAAGTCAAAGTTTTCCACATCAACTTTCTGACCTTTTTTTCGATAAATATGTCTGCTTGAAAGCACCGTATAAAAACTGCATAAAGGTAAATTTCCAGTAATAAAGTCTTCAGCAGAAAGTTGGGGTAAACCCAGCCATTGACAGACTTCTTCAGCCCCTCGCCCCACCTTGCCAGAACCCACAATTACAACTCTCAGCTGTTGCCTGTTGTCGATAGTCACGGTGTTAAGTGCCTTCCTGATATCGGATTCGTTACGATATTGCCAGCTCTGATTAATCTGAATTAATGGACTATCGTTCCCCTGTAACTGGTACTTCTGGCCAGCAAGCCCCAGCGTATCAACTGCACCGGCAATCCCAGCATAACGTCCAAAAGCAATAGTGCGATTATTGTTATCATCAGTAATCAGCTCATAATCTAAAAGTGTCGCTTTTTGTTGCCTGAATTTTTCTAATAAAGGCATGTTGTAGGATTGCCCTTTATGAGTATGTGAAAAACATAGATGAATCTGGCCTTGCTGAATACTCTCCACTGGAGGCTCTTTAATTCCCAGAACAAATTGATATGAATTCGGGCTGCCCACTATTTTGCAACCCTGATCGACATATTCAACATCAGGGAAAACTCTTATTTCACTGGTTTCCACATCAATGGGATAACCCTGGGTTATAAGCTTTTTCACTGTCTCAGGCGTCAGGCAGGTGCGTCTTTCCCATTTGTTTTTATGTTCTTTTCTTAAAATTGTTTTGATCATGAGAACCTCTTAATCATGACTGATATTGATATCAATAGCCTTTGTATTCATTTTATTTTCTGAATTTGTAGTTTTTATTTGATGGCCATCAACCAGTTCTCCAGAGGCGTCAACTGAAAATAATTCACCGGCATCTATTTCATGTCTTGCGCGATAGGCGATAGTGGCCTGTAGAGCACTTTCCAGTTGAGATGAGGTTAGTTTGTCCCCATTTTCCCACTTACCCAGTTCTACCGCCTTTTTCAGCTGTTGATAGATTTCAGGAGTAAGTGACATTATCAGTTTATCAAAATCCATAGTCTGTACCCATCATTACAGGTCCGTTCTAACTCGTTGAAAAAATTTCAGTGAGCCAGTTAAGGGGTTATTGAAAGTGCGGAATTATATACCATAACCATCAAGGGTTGCCAGGCAAAGCCCATGAGTATGAAGCATTGTATTATGGGGGGCATTACGCTATATTGAACTTCATTTAAAAATTTTAATCTAAGCTGTGTGCTGTGTAATTTAAACCATGGCCGTGAGTCTTTGTTATTCCATTAATTTCCGGAGAGAGCCTGTGAAACATTATATTCAACTAATTTTGATGGCGTTGGTAGTGATGATTTCTGCCTGTTCTTCTACACCCAGAGTCAATTATGACAAAAAGGCTAATTTCAGCTTCGACCAGCTGAAAAGCTATGCCATTTTACAGTCAAAGGATAAAGATGCCTTCCTCACTCTGGATGACAACCGTGCCATAAACGCTATCAAGACTATACTCAATCAAAAAGGTTATGAGGAAACATCTGAAGATAAAGCTGATTTTATAGTAAGTTATCAGGTGGTTAATGATAAAAAGTATCGCATGGATACCTACTATGATCCCTGGGGTTATCGCCCTTTCTGGTACGGGTACGGTGGATATGGAGGCAATTATCTTCGTGAATATCAGGTGGGAACCTTGATCATAGATTTAATCGACCCCAAAGCAAAAGAAGTGATCTGGCGAGGTAGTACCAGCTCAAGAGTTAAAAAGAACTTAACGCCGGTGGAACGAGCAAGCCGTATTCAGGATGCTGTCTCGCTGATCCTGAAAGTTCTGCCCTGATTAGAGGCTTTTGATTTGTCCACAGCTGCTAAAATTATACTCTTTGCAACGCCGGTATTTTTACTTTTAATCGCCATTGAGCTTTTGGTTGATCGTATTCGTGGAACGAAATATTACCGCTTAAATGACTCGGTGGCGAGTTTGTCTCTCGGTGTTTTTAGTCGAACTCATCGCCTGATCATCCTCAGCCTTGCCACCATAGTTTATGCATGGCTTGTGAAAGCATTATCAATCCCGCAACTACCTCAGGACAAAATCTGGGTCTGGGTGCTTGGCTTTGTGTTCTATGATTTTCTCTATTACTGGTTTCACCGCATGTCCCATCAGATTAATTTTCTCTGGGCCGGTCATGTGGTTCATCACCAAAGTGAAGAATTTAATTTATCTACCGCGCTGAGGCAAAGTAGCAGCGGTATCTTAAGCTGGATTTTTTACCTGCCCAGTTTTATCATTGGCATTCCTCCTGAAGTATTTTTTGTCAGCGGCGCACTTAATCTGGTCTATCAATTCTGGGTACACACCCGACATATTAACACTCTCGGATTCCTGGAAAAGATATTGGTAACACCTTCTCACCATCGTGTACATCATGGTCAAAATGAGTTGTATATTGATAAAAATCATGGTGGCGTTTTCATTATCTGGGATAAATTATTTGGTACATTCCAACAGGAAAAAAAAGAAACACCGGTTATTTATGGTGTGAGACGACCCCTTAAGAGTTTAAACCCCATCTGGGCAAATGTGCATACCTGGTCACAGTTATTTAAAGATGCTATTCACACCCGACACTGGAGGGATAAATTCAAAATCTGGTTTATGCCAACCGGGTGGCGTCCAAAGGATGTTCAAAAAACCCATCCCATAAAAAAAGCAGATTTAGCACTTTTTAAAAAATACAATCCTGCTACAACTACAAGCATAAGCCTTTACGCTTTGGTGCAATTTATTCTCACGGTGACAATTAGCACCTGGTTTATATCAGTTATGCATCATAGTGAATTCAGCTTACGTCTGATATTCTGGATAATATTGACCTTACCACTCATTACCATTTCAATGTTGTTGGAAAATCAGCCTCGATCAAAATGGCTGGAATATACACGTCTGTTTGTTACCGCATTATTATTATTTTATTTCCAGGATGAATTGTCGCAATTAAGTTCTGTTCTATTTTCAAACTTAGCCCTGTTATTCTATTTGCTAATTAGTTTTGTCTGGTTAACATTATCTCAACCTGCTCTACCTGCAAACAATACTTTTGAATTATCCAACTAGAAAAAAATTAGTTGAAAAATGATCACTGACCTATGCTGAAAACATTAAATAACTATAAACCATCAGGACGAGTAAACCCCGTTGCACCCCTGTTTCTGGCCGTAGGATTGCTACTTACTCTGGCTCTCAGCTTTCTCTATGCTTATCTGATCGAAAATAACCCTTTTATTTATCTTTCGCTGTTAATCTTTGCCGGTTTCGTAATTGGTCTGGCAATGATCACTATTTTTACTGTATCTTTTGGAAAAATCAGAAATGTTACTGTAGGCATCATCATTGGTTTGCTCACCGGTTTAACCGCTCTGTATGTATCCTGGGCAGTAATGTTGCCTGCTATCGTAGGCGATATGGTCAACACGCGGCAGCTTTTGACTTCTCCTGATCAGATGTGGCATCTGATTAATTTTATTTCACGAGCTGGCTGGTACAGTATTTTTGGTGTGGAAATTCATGGTTTTTTGTTGTGGCTCATCTGGGGGCTGGAGGCGCTGGGAATTGTACTGGTACCCATTTATAGTGGTTATGATAGAGTAAAAAGCCATCTTTTTTGTGAAAATTGTAAAACCTGGAGTGTTGAGGAAAATAATTTTCTTTGTTTTTATTACCCTGATAAACCGCTGTTACTTGATCAGTTACAACGGGGAGATTTGTCCTTTTTTCAACAGGCGAATGCCATTGAGCTGCCACCGGAGAAAAACTTTTATGCGCTGGATATCGAAAAATGTGAGAATTGCAAAAACATATTCACCCTGGCGCTGGTGGAAAATGAAAAGGATAAAGATGACTTTATCAAACAGCTGATTATCAAGGGATTGCTAATTGATAAAACTCTCTATGAACAATTGAGGGAAAAGCAACCGCTTTTCCCTGCTGTTTCCATTAATAATTAAACATAAACTTATTTTTCTGTATTAGTTTTCTGCCTGATATTATTTTGAACAGTTTGATAATCCGGGGTGATCTGATAACAATAATCCTGATCACCCTTCCAGACAATGTTTAATATTTTGCCGTTGTCATCAAAAGTAACCTGTCGTTGACAATAATCTTTTTTTCCACCGAGATCGTTAAAAGTGAAACCCAAACCTAGCGAAAGGTGTCGTCCATAAGATCCGCCACCAATACTAACAGCACTATTACCCGGTTCATTTATTTTATTATCCCATTCTGCAACACTATTTTCAGACAGTTTTTGTTGTTTGGTTGGTAATCCCCAGAATTTGACCAGATTTTCAATAGTGGTGACTTTCCAGGCCTGAATTCTATCTTCAACCTGAACACGAGGTATGGTGGAACAGGAAGAAAGCATAAAAAGAAAAATAAACAGCATTGCACGCATAACTATCACCTCAATGGATTATGGGTATATTCACCAGTATAATGCAAAATTTCATTATATACCCATATTTAATCTGTTAAGTTACACCTCTGGTTCAGTGGCTAAATCGTCTCTCAAAAAATGCGAGGCTTTAAAATAAAAAACCGCTGCCAGCAATGCTGCCACAGAAATCAGTATCACCATAGAATATCTTAATGAATCCACAGCAAGGGTTGCGGATAACAAATCACTTAAATAGCCAATAAATACCGGTCCCATACCCAGGCCGAAAACATTGATAACCAGAAAAAATATGGCTGAAGAAAAGGCTCTCATTCTAAATCCAACCAGGGAATGAGTAACCGCTATACACACACTTAAAAACACATTTGACATCAATATTGGAATCATATTCACCAGTAAATGAACATAGACATTTTCTGCAAACATGGCATAAATAAAAAATGGAATCATGGTAACTGAAGCGATTGCAGGTAACCACATATACCAACGTTTATCCTTTCGAGCTAATTTATCGGCGATGTAACCTGATGCAAAAGTCCCTGCCCCACCCATGATACCTACGCTGAGGGCTAGCCAACTTCCCACCTCACCGGTGCTCATGCCATAAGTTCGAATAATAAAGGAGGCTAACCAGTTGGTCATACCGTATCCGGCAAAGGCACTCAGACCACCAGCTAATGATAAATAACGAAAAGATTTTTTTGACCAGAGCAGTTGTAAAACCTGTTTAAAGGGTACTTTTTCATCAGAAACCTGTCTGTTTTCTGAAAAACCTCTGATCGGTTCTGATACGGTATATCGAACAATTACCGCCAGTATAATACCGGGAACGCCCACTACCATAAACGCCACACGCCAACCAAAATATTGATTCAACCACCCACCCAGTAAAAAACCAAACAGGATACCAATATTAATCCCAAGCGAGTAAATGGATAAACCTGAAGCTCGTTGCTCCGGAGGAAAAATATCTGAAATCATCGAGTGCGCTGGTGGGGAGCATCCTGCTTCACCAATACCAACCCCCACACGTGCCAGAAATAATTGTAAATAATTCTGAGCCATGCCGCTGATTGCTGTCATAAAACTCCAGATAGCAAGTGACCAGGAAATAATGGTGCGTCTATTATTATGATCAGCCAGTCTTGCAATGGGTAAACCTGCCACCACATAAAAAAGTGCAAAGGCAAAACCGGTGAGCAAACCCAGCTCGGTATCAGAAAGCAACAAATCGTTTTTTATGGGTTCCTGCAAAATTGCCAGTAACTGACGATCGATAAAGTTAAAACTGTATACCAGCGTTAATATACCCAGAGTATAGAATCGGGTTGAAGTTTGCTGATAGGGATTAGTAATTTGTGATGATGCCATTTTAAACAATTTCCCGGTGATAAATTTTAAGCAAATTCGGCATGGAAAACATTCAATTTGTTACCATCGGGATCTCGAAAATAGGCAGCATAAAAACCATCGCCACGAGGCCCGGCGGCGCCTTCATCCACTGCACCCAGTGCTATCGCCTTGGCATAAAGTTCATCTACTTTTTTATTACTGTCCACTGCCAGAGCAACCATAGTGCCGTTACCGACGGTTGCAGGTTTTTCATCATAAGGCTTGATAATTGAAACCGCTGGTTGCTCAGGACTCACTGCCCAGGCAATAAAACGATCAGATTCCATAAAACGTTTTGCATCAATAACCGCTAATAATTCATCATAAAATTTTGCTGATTTTTCGAAATCATTCGTGCCCAGTGTGACATATCCAATCATAATTTTCTCCGCTATTGTTTAAAAGTTATACC
>DRNA01000035.1 GCA_011322365.1 Aeromonadales bacterium
ATGGTTTAGCGGGGTTAAAGGAAGTGATTGCAGAGGTATTTCCACAGGCGCGGTATCAGCGGTGTGTGGTGCATATGATGCGACGCAGTGGCAATATGGTTCGGGTGAGGGATAGGGAGGCGATTCTGGGAGATTTCAAGCGTGTTTATCGGGCGATGAATTTGGATGAAGCCCATCAACGTTTTGAGGAAGTAAGGCAGCGGTGGGGACGGATTTACCCCCGTTTGATAAGTGCCTGGCAGAAAGCGTTGCCAGAGTTACTGGCGTTTCTGGTATTACCGTTTCCCATTCGGTCTTATGTCTACAGTACCAATGCGCTGGAGCGGGTCAACAAAGAGATAAAACGTCGGTTAAAGAGCATGGAACAGTTTCCCAATGAAAAGAGTGCGGAGAAATATCTCTATGCTATCTTAAGCGAAATGGATGAGCGTTTCATGACCCGACGATTAAAGAATTGGGAGTTTTATTACTCCATTTATCTGGAAGAGAAAAAGAAGAAGACGGTCCACAGGAGGGTGCAGACACAATTAACTTGACACAACCCACGATTAATATACTAAATTAAACAATATAAATATTTTGAACATTAAAACAGTTTTAGTTTTTGAAATTAATTAAATTAATTAATTGAGACCGAATCTCCATCGGTTTTGCACTCAGATCTACCGTGGCAAAACGAATAGGATGTCCCTGAATAACAACCGTCTCCCGCATCATCATATCAATTGCTGGATGCAGCAAGATTCCACATGAATTCAAAGAAAGAGGATCGTCCTCGCTTTCCATGGCACGCAGGTAAGAATAAATCTGATAAATATATCCGCTTCGTAAGGTTTCTTCACGGTAGTAACCGGAGGACAGTATACTAGTGAATTTGGTATCAATAATAATCCGTTGTTTTTGACTGGAATTTTCAAGTATTATATCCGTGCGCATTAGAGGCAAAATTCGGTCGATTCCAGGAGTTTTATCCTCAATTTGCCAGTAAATTGTTTTACCAGCATCTACCCGCCATCCCTGATTAGATAACACCACTTCATAGAATCCGGCTATTGCTTTTTCAAATAATTTACGCAGCCAATGTTCATCATGATCTGCAACAGGCAAAAATTCTTGCCCTGTCTCCTCAGTTGGCAAAGCCAGATTAAATGCCAATTGAGCTGCAGACATCATCATGCGATCTTCTGCATCATGGCGAGATAGCCGATCGGTGCTCATCATCGCCCGTGTGGGCTTTTCTCCAGAAACACCAAGTTCTTTTAAACTTTTACTCAAAGACCGACATCGATGTGCTAGGTTATGATCGTGTACTATTTGAGAAATTTGATTCAGTGCTGCGCGTACATAGCGGTTACGGGGCGTGTCTAAAGTGAGATCCTCAAATTGACAGGCTACTTTCCCCCGAGCCAGCAACCAATGTCTTTCTGTTTCAAATAAATTGACTTTCCCTCGAACCCGGTTTAATATTTGGTTAGTTGTTTGGTAACCTAAAGAAAGATTTCGTTTAAGACGATGTTCTACAGCATGGGCCAGTATTTCCGCAACTAAATCTGGTAGCTCATCCGGATTTTCCTCAATTTCAAATTTGTTAAAACCTTTTTGGCGATAAAGTTGAGAGGCATAAAACAACAATAACCATATATTTCGCACCGGAATCTTGCCGACCAGTTGGTATTTGCTTTCCATTGAAATGTTCAAATTGAGATTAGTTCAAATACCGTTGAGTAACTCTTCTGCAGCTTTCTGAGCTTTTTCAATATCATCAAACCAGTATTCTTCTAATAACGGCCGAATTTCTGTTTCTACAACTTGACGAAACCATTTTTGTGGATTTTTAATTTTATTACCACGGGCTGGAGTAAGGAAACTATGTCCAATTTTAAATTGAGGTCCCAATTGAGAATCATTTGAGATTTTTTCGTTTAATTTTAAAATCCGATACTCAATTTCACGAAGAAATTCTATTGATAATTCAAAGTTTTTATGTACCCATTCTAACCATCTATTCCCAAAAGTTGGTTCTAAGGTTACAAATGCAAATCGTCGACGGAGGGCAAAGTCTACCAAAGCCAATGACCGATCTGCAATGTTCATAGTTCCAATCACATATAAATTATCTGGCACATATACCGGTTCAAAATCTTTTCGTCGATAAGATAATTCCAGGGCTGCAGTTGGCGTTCGTTTATCGGCCTCTAACAAAGTAAGCATTTCTCCGAATATCTGGGCAGGATTTCCACGATTAATTTCTTCAATTATCATAACAAAAACACTGTCTGGATTTTCTTTAGCAACATTAACCATCTCCATAAAAGGGCCATCCATTAAAGTTAATTTCCCATCACCGGAAGGACGCCAACCTCGCACAAAATCTTCGTAGGATAAATTCGGATGAAATTGTACTGCCCGCACTTTACTTTCATCTCTCTGACCAATCAGCGCAAAAGCTAATCGTTTGGAAAGCCAGGTTTTTCCCGTTCCAGGAGGCCCTTGTAGGATTAAATTTTTCTTTAATCGAAGCCTTTCCAATAGATCTTTTAAAAATAATGGTTCAAAAAAACAACCTTCGTTCATAATATTGTCTACAGTATACGGTTCGCTGGGAACAATTTTTCCTTCAAATTCTTCATCATTTTCAGCTTCAACAACAGCTCCCTTTTGATTTTTTTCATCACCGGGAGACTTATATAACCACGCTTCCAAAGAAAGCTCCGGAAACGAATGAACCGGGAAGTTTTCCTCATAAAATCGCTTTTCTAATTTCTCTCGTAATTCCAAATATTCACTTCCACTACATCGTTTGCCATATCCACCGGAAGGGATAGAGATACCTAATTTTTCAGATATATATTTACGAGATTGGCTATCAAGTGTTGGAAAATACCAAGGTCGAATCCAGTATAAACCTGTGGTTAGATTCCAGGCAACACCTTTGTATCGTTGTGCCTTATCAAAAAGTCGAACAAAATCATCGGTAATTTTGGCTTCATCCGTTTCAGGTAATTTAAGTGCTA